>ONSV01000229.1 GCA_900320585.1 uncultured Prevotellaceae bacterium
GGATGCCCATCGAAAGGATTTCATCTCTCCCCAAACAGGATAGGGACAAGATTCTCATTTCCGTTTTGCAAAAAGGGGCTGGAATCAGACAACTGTCCATACTTTCAGCGGTTGGCTTCAGCGTCATAAGAAGACTCAAAAACGTATCAAATTCCCCGTCCCCCTGATACATGTGAGCGGCGAAGCCGCGAGTTCCGCAGCCAGACACCGGAAAGCCTCATTTGTTCGACGGCGGAGCGTGTTCGCGGTTCTTTCTTGTTTCTTCTTTCTGTCCACACAGAAAGAAGAAAATCCCTGAATATCAATTAAATATTCAACTTGAGAAAGTTGAATAACACAACTTTAGTTTATTCATAGCTGGAGGTTGATGGCTATGATTGAACTTCAGAACTACAAGAAGTTGAGCAATTGCGGAACTTCATTATTTCTGTTTATCGGATGTCAAAAATGTGGTTGAAGGGAATGGTTGTGCCATCTTCCAAGACGATGGTTTGCTGAACCTCATCAATGCTTTTCAGTTGTCCGGCTACGGTGGCGTAGGAGCCGCCGGCCTTGCGGCTGTCGGGGATGAAATAGGTGATGGCCACCGAAGGATGCTCATCGGTTCTCGCCACCAGTTCCGCTACTTTTAGATTCAGCCGCTCTTTGTCGTCCTCGTCCAACTCGATGAAACCGTCGGTCAGACGACCGGTTTCCTGAATCACATCCTCGTAGCCTGTCAGGGCCGCAAAAGGCGCAAACTGCGCCGCACGGTTCTGCATCGACATCCGTGGATGGTTCTTCGACTCGTGGTGGGGAAGATGGATGATATCGGAATAGTCCTCGCTGCACGTCTGGTTCATGCCTTGTGTCCTCCTATCTGTTTGTTACGTTCCTTGGCAGTGGCACCCTCCTCGAAGTTCAGCCCTTTCAGGATGGCATTCTTGCCGAAGCGCTGCTTGATGGCCAAGCGTGCCTCTTGTATGCGCCTCTCCTTGTCGAGCGCTTCCTGCTCCTCTTTCTTCTGCCGTTCCAGTTGCTCATAGTCGGTGAACAAGTCGAGCTGCTGCGGCTCCGGCTTCTCCTTGGCCATCGTCTCGTCTACCACATGGTTGGTGGTGAGGTTGATCCTGCGCACAAGCAGGTCGGGGTTGATGATGCGGTCGTAAAGCTCTTCTACCGCCTTGATGATGATGGCCGAGGAGGAGGTGCGCGCTCCAAGGTTGGCCGTGCCATGGGCATGCTTGGGCACCTGACGGCCGTAGTAGTCGGTGGTGACGGGACCATGGTATTTGGCGCGGATGGCAGGATTGGTCAGGCTCTCCCTGTCGTAGCTGACGGTCAGCACCATCTGGTCGGCAACCAACCGTTTGGCCACAAGGTTCAGGGCCGCCGCGTCGGCCATCTCCTTCACCACCACACGGGCCTTCTTAGTGTCGTAGGCCTCTTGCAGCACCTGGCCGCTGCTGAACGAGTTGTCCTCGGGCTTGTAGGCTTTCACCTGGGCGATGGTGCAGGGCTCCCATCCCCAGGCATGGTCGATGAGCAGTTCGGCATTCACGCCAAACAGCCGGTAGAGCAGCGCCTCGTTCGTGAGCGACAGCCGGGCTATCTTGCCCATCGTGTCGATGCCGTAAGGGGCAAGCTTCTCGGCTATGCCACGGCCTACGCGCCAGAAACTGGTCAGGGGCCGGTGGTTCCATAGCATCTGCCGGTAGGTCATCTCGTCGAGCTCGCCGATGCGTACACCGTCGTTGTCGGCAGGGGCGTGCTTGGCCACAATGTCCATGGCCACCTTGCTGAGATAGAGGTTGGTGCCGATGCCGGCGGTGGCGGTGATGCCCGTTGTCTTCAGCACGTCGCGTATCATCGTCATGGCCAGCGAGTGGGCCGACATTTTGTAGATGCCCAGATAGTCGGTCACGTCCATGAACACCTCGTCGATGCTGTAGACATGGATGTCCTCAGGGGCGATGTATTTCAGGTAGGTCTGATACACCTTTGCGCTCACCTCCATATAGTGCGCCATCTGTGGCGGTGCCACGAGATAGTCGACCTGCCAGTCGGGGTGTGCCTTCAGTTCGATGTCACTGACCGACTTGCCGGTGAGCCGTCCTCCAGCCTGGTAGCGCCGTTCGTAGTTCACCTCCCTCAGCCGTTGCACCACCTCGAACAGGCGGGCCCGACCGCCGATGCCATAGGCTTTCAGCGATGGCGAGACGGCCAGGCAAATGGTCTTCTCCGTCCGGCTCTTGTCGGCCACCACGAGGTTGGTGGTCAGCGGGTCGAGTCCTCGTTCCACGCACTCCACAGAGGCGTAGAACGACTTGAGGTCGATGGCAATATACTGGCGTTCGGACATGGTGCTGCGGTTTTGGGCCAATCACAGGAGTAGGGTAGTGGGCCCTTTGATGTTTCTGCAAATTTACAAAGATTATTCCACAACACATCCGAAATAGTTGTTTTTTCAACATCAACTACGGAATAAACTGATTGTCCTGAGTACTTGGCCGCTTCATAAGAATTCCCATATTTTATTGATGTTTCCACTTGTTTTTATCAAAAATCACATTTTTCGAGTCATTTTTTAGGGTTTTGCGACAGAAAATCCATTGATTTTGCCTATTTGTCGCATTTTGGGCTTTGTGTCTTGTCAACTTGAGCAAGATTTGGCCGAAAACTATTGCGGGTGGTGAAAACTGACTTACTTTTGCATCAGAAACAACAAAGACAGCCCGCCTGTCGGAGTGAAAACAACAAAACAACAAGAAAATAAAAACAAAAAAATATACGATTATGAAGACAATGAATGTAACCCCGATG
>ONSV01000209.1 GCA_900320585.1 uncultured Prevotellaceae bacterium
GTGCCTACAGGGGGCAGTTGTCTCTCCCTGAAGGTGTAGGGCTCTATCACGCTCACTTGGTGTGGAATGGAAATGGAAGTGAGGTTGGGGCATGCCTGGAATGCACTCTTGCCGATACGGCGCAACGATGATGGAAGGTTTACCGACGAGATATTGCTGTACATGCAGGAGAAGGGAGCGATTTCCTCTACACCTTCAGGGAGAGACAACTGCCCCCTGTAGGCACAGGGTGTCTGTAAGAGAACAGTGCCATTGTAGTCGTAGAGGATGCCGTTTTCACTGGAATATTCCCTATTGCCCCTTTCCACGACAATTCGTTCGAGCTGCTTGTTGTTGCCAGGCATGTTTCTCTCGATATGAGTGTCGCGGGGAATGTAGATTTCGCGCAACTGTGTGCCGTCAAGGCTGTTGTAGCCCAGGGAGCGCAGGCCTGATGGCAGCTGCAGCGAGGTGAGGGGACAGAAGGCGAATGCTTGGTCGCCGATGATGGCCAACGTACTTGGTAGTTGCACATATTCCAGGCTCCGGCATTTGTAGAAACACTCCTTGCCGATTTCCTGCAGTCCCTCGGGAAAGCTTATTTCGGTTAGTCTTTCGCACTCATAGAATGTTTCTTCGCCGATGTGTACCACGTAGCGGGGCATCTCCACATATTCCAGATCCCTGCAATGGGAGAAGGCACGGTTGCCGATTTCACGCGTGTGGCGTGGAAGACGGATGCCGCGCAGGTGCCTGGCGTAGTCGAGGAATCCATTGGGGATGACGTCGCGCTTGTAGCTCACACTTTGGGCAAACTCCACATCCGACAAGTCAAGCTCAATATAGTTGTCGACACTGCGCCCCCTCTCGTTGACGCATGATGACCGGTTGAGAATGCTCTCAAGATTACGGATGTCGTCGGAATTGAGCATGCCTCGGATGCTCAGCCTTCTCACGCTACGGGCAATCTCGCTTGGAATGGCTTCGCGCAACTGGCCAGGGCGCGCCACATAGGCGTGGTATTGGTCGCCGAACATCTTTGGCGGGGGTGGGGGTGGATTCTTGTCACGGCCCTGTGCTGCAGCGCCAAGTGTGAAGGCAAGAAAAAACGCGGCGATGCTCAAACAGCGGAGTATTCTGGTTGAAAAGTTCATGGTTCTCATGTTGAATGGTTTGTCTCATTGGGTTGTCACAGCTCATTCGGGCAATCGTCCGGTGGAGAGATATTCTGCATAGGTTTTCTTCTTCACGTCGGCCTCGATATCACTGATGGCTCTATGGGGATTGGAGAGCGATTTCACGTAGACGCAAATGACGAAAACCACAATGGTGATGAGGATGCTGGCCACCCACCTCAGCAGCTCGTGCTGGATGGGAATGAACTGCATGCTGACAATGCCCGCCATTACGGGAATGCCGAAGAGTAGCCAGTCGCTGCCCGAGCGCATGCGGTAGGTCTCAACGGCGGCACGATACTCGTCGTCTTTCATCAGTATGCTGGTCTTGTGCCCTTGCCAGTATCTTTCGAATTCTTGTTCTTTGCTTTCCATATTCTTTGTTTTTATGCCCATACGAGATCGCTCATGATGGTGTCGCTGAGCATGATTCCAGTGAGCGACAGCCGTATGTGGCCATTGTCTTTGATGATGTGTCGTGTACGTATCCAGCGTTCGGCTTGTTGCTCCAGGTATTGGGTGAGTGGCTCTCCAAACTCACGCCTTGCCTTTTCCAGGCCAATGCCTTCTGAAGTGCGCAGGGCTGTAGTGACCATGTCGTTGTAGCGGGAGGAGAGGTCGAGTTCTTCACGCTCGCAAGGTATGGTGCCTCGCTGGATAGAAGAGATGTAGGTGCTGATGTCCGACACGTTCCATTGCCGGCACTCACCATCGTAGGAGTGGGCTGCAGCCCCAATCCCGATGTAGGGCGTGCCATCCCAATAGCTGCTGTTATGGCGAGAACGATGGCCTGGAGTGGCGAAATTGCTGATCTCGTAATGTTCGTAGCCTGCTTCTGTGAGACGCCGTGCCAAAGTCTGGTACATCTCGACGTAGAGATCTTCATCGGGCATGTCGATTGCGCCGCTTCGCCTCATTTCCCATAGGGGGGTGCCCTCCTCAATCATCAGGCTATAGGAGGAGATATGCTCAACGCCGAGCGACAGGGCCTGGTCGATGTCTTCTTCCCACTCTTCCAGTGTCTGGCCTGGAAAGGAGAACATCAGGTCGATACTGATGTTGGAAATGCCGGCTTGACGGAGGTTCTCGACAGCCTTGATGGCTTGCTTGTAGTCATGCCGGCGATGGAGAAAGCGCAGACGTTGGTCGTCGAAAGTCTGAACACCCATGCTCACCCTGTTGACGGGAAGGGTGGAGAGCATCTCGGCGAATGAGGGGGTGATGTCGTCGGGGTTGCACTCCATAGTGACTTCTGCATCGCCCGATATGGGATAATACCGGCCGATGGCAGCAAATAGTTGCCGTATTTGCCCGGACGTGAGTTGCGACGGTGTCCCTCCACCTATATATATAGTGCCGAGGGGGGACTTGTCGCGAAGACGCATCTCCTCGCACAGCGCGTCGGTATAGTCCTGGCGCTTGTCGAGCAGGGTGGTGGAGTAGAACCCACAGTATATGCACCTGCTTTGGCAAAAAGGGATGTGTATATATAGGCCAGCCATCTTGGGAGTGTGGTTTCCTGTGTCATGGTTCTGCCTCGCATGTATGGCAGTGACGGCACTTCGCTCTTTGAAGAGCAAAAATAGGAAAAATAGGCAAATAAACAAAATTATTGTCCCTTTTTGTGCGTTTGCGTTTTTTTTCGTAATTTTGCCATCATAGCCAACAGGCCGTTTTTCATCCCAAGGGATTACAATGCATTCAACAGCATAATAACATGAATTACTCACAACTCATCGCATCTCGCCGAAGTTACAGGGCTTACGGCAGTGGGGAAGTACCACCCGAACAGGTGCAAGCCATTCTCAGGGCAGCGCTCATGGCCCCTTCTTCCATGAACAGGCAGTCCTGGCATTTTGTTGTCGTCGACGACAAGACCGATTTGGCCAAACTGGCCGACTGCAAGGAGCACGGCTCATACTTCGTGAAGGACGCCGCTTTCGCCGTCGTTGTCGTAGGTCGGCAGAAAGAAAGTGATTGCTGGGTGGAGGATGGTTCGATAGCGGCTGCCTACATGCAGTTGCAGGCCGAGGATCTGGGCCTTGGGTCCTGTTGGGTACAGATACGCAACCGCAGAATCAGCGATGGTACGCGCTCCGAGGATATCGTCAAAGGTATTTTGGATATCCCTGAGGAGATGGGCGTGCTTTGCTTGGTCGCTTTTGGAATCAAACAACAAACCCTTCCCCCTCATTCAGACGATGACCTTGCCTGGGAGAAGGTGCATGTCGACAAATTCACGCAAGAAGAACTATGATAGATTATGATTTGAGGCG
>ONSV01000127.1 GCA_900320585.1 uncultured Prevotellaceae bacterium
TTGCCCTCACGGATGGAATGCTGCTCCACGTAGGTGAACCGACGTATGAATTTCTGGTTGGTATGCTCGAGGGCGTTGTCGGGGTTGAGGTGGTAGAGCCGCGCGGCATTGATGACGCTGAAGAGGAAGTCGCCCAGTTCCTCAGTAGAGCGCTGCTTGTCGTCGCGTTCCAGTTCGGCCTGCAGTTCATCCAGTTCCTCTCTCACCTTTGCCCATACATCGCTCCGCTCATCCCAGTCGAAGCCCACGTTACGGGCTTTGTCCTGGATACGGTAGGCCTTGATCAGACTGGGCAAGGCGGCAGGCACTCCCGAGAGCACGGTCTTGTTGCCGTCTTTCTCACGCAGTTTGATCTGTTCCCAGTTCTGCAGCACCTTCTCAGCAGAGTCGGCCACCTCCTTGCCATAGACATGGGGGTGTCTGAAGATGAGTTTGTCGGCCTGTTTGCGACAGACGTCAGCAATATCGAACTCGCCTTTCTCCTGTCCTATCAGGGCATAGAAGCAGACGTGCATGAGCACATCGCCCAGTTCCTTGCAAATGTTCTTGTTGTCGTCCTTCATCAGGGCGTCGCAGAGCTCGAAAGTCTCCTCGATAGTGTTTGGTCTCAGGCTCTCGTTGGTTTGCTTCCTGTCCCAGGGGCATTCCACGCGTAACCTGTCGAGGACATCGAGCAACTGTCCGAACGCCTCCATTTTCTCTTCTCGTGTGTGCATTATTCCTATTTTTCTGCAAAGGTACGACGAAGAAAGAGAAATGCCAAATTTATTTGAGCATTTCCGAACAACGAATTGGAGAGAAACATGATGCGGACGCAGCATACTGCGACACTACAGAACGCACCAACCTCCATAGGGTGATGGCCTACTCTTTATCGGGGATGAATTCGTTGAGCAATTTCTCCAAGTCGTAGAGGCTCTGTTTGGGCCTTCGGGAACCAGACGACGATATGCGGGTGCCATCGGCATACATGAAAATGAGCGCCCAATTCTCCCCATCCAGCATTTCGATCATGGGGATTTCGGGCAAGTTGATGCGGTGGAACTCATACGAGGGATGCAACTGGTAGAATTTCTGCTCGGAAAAGAGTTGGCGGATACGTTTCAGTGCCTCCTTGCTCACCTTACACGGAGCTTCCCTCCATCCTGTCTTACCCACGTCGTAGTCATCCTCTCCCACCTCGATGCTCATGGGCATTTTCGGGTTGTTTGCCATGCCCGATATGGACAGGTAAACATACACCAACTCCGATTGCGGCTCCGTGCGTTGTTCTGCCTTTCGGTTGTTTTCAATCCGATCACACTCTTCGGTGAAGCATTTGTATCTAAGGTTCTCATACTCCACGCTCCGTGTGGTCCTGCGTCGCTGCACGGTATCTTTCACCACTTCCTTGATGGCAGGAAGAATAAACACGTTTTCCTCGTAGCGTGCCTTCATGCTATCGGTGAGGAGTCGCATTTGTTGTGCGTCGAGTTTCTCGAGTTGGTAAATGGCGTTAGAGCAAGCGCGGTCGTTCGACATCATGAGGGGCAAGGGTTTGCGCAGCGAGGGTTTGCTCAACAGCTGGCTGACTTTCTTGAGTTGCTCTGCATTATAAGTTTGCTGGGCTTGGACTTGGAAGACACAGGCCAGCAGGAAAAGAATGACAGTGATTCGTCTCATATTAGTGTTCAATTTTCTGCAAATATAGTGAAAGGAGGAGACAACACAAAATAAAAGACGTTTTTTGTTTTGAATTCCCACGCCTTGCACTACTCTGCCGCTGCGTCGCGAAGTTAGGATGCGCCTCGGAAAAACTCAAATAAAATTTGGTTTTTCCCTCGCCTTGCACTACTCTGCCGCTACGCGGCTAAGTTAGGATGCGCCTCAACAATGAAAAACAAAATACTTTGTCTTTTGTTTTGCATTGTCTTCGGCTTTCACTAACTTTGCACCCCAAATAGAGTTTTTTTGAAATAGGTATTTTATTTAATATGGAATTAGCAAGTAAGTATACCCCACAAGACGTGGAGTCGAAATGGTACCAGTATTGGCTTGACCACAAGCTTTTCAGTTCGAAACCCGATGGCCGTGAACCCTACACCATCGTCATCCCGCCACCCAATGTGACGGGCGTACTCCACATGGGGCACATGCTCAACAATACCATCCAGGACATCCTCATCCGTCGTGCACGTATGGAGGGCAAGAATGCCCTGTGGGTGCCCGGAACCGACCATGCCTCAATCGCCACTGAGGCAAAGGTGGTGAAGAAGTTGGCCGAGCAAGGCATCAAGAAGCACGACCTTACCCGCGAGCAATTCCTGGAGCATGCCTGGGACTGGACCCACGAGCATGGCGGCATCATCCTGAAGCAGTTGCGCCGTCTGGGAGCCTCCTGCGACTGGGACCGCACGGCCTTCACCATGGACGAGAAGCGCAGCGAGAGCGTGATCAAGGTGTTTGTCGACCTCTACAACAAGGGGCTCATCTACCGTGGCATGCGTATGGTGAACTGGGATCCGAAGGCTCTCACCGCCCTCTCTACCGAGGAGGTGATCTACAAAGAGGAGCAGAGCCATCTGTTCCACCTGAAATACTATGTTGACGGTCTGGAGAGCCTTGACAATGAGGAGGCGCTGAAAGCAGAGGGCAACATCATCCACAAGGACCAGAAAGGATATTATGCCGTTGTGGCCACCACCCGTCCAGAGACCATCATGGGCGACACCGCCATGTGTATCAACCCCAAGGACCCGAAGAACCAATGGCTGAAGGGCTGCAAGGTGATTGTTCCGCTGGTGGGCCGCGTGATTCCCGTAATCGAGGACCGCTATGTGGACATCGAGTTTGGTACGGGCTGTCTGAAAGTGACCCCTGCCCACGACACCAACGACTATATGCTTGGCAAGACCCACAACCTGGAGACCATCGACATCTTCAACGCCGACGGCACCATCTCGGAGCAGTCGCCTATCTACGTGGGCATGGACCGTATGGACTGCCGCAAGCAGATTGTGAAAGACTTGCAGGCGGAAGGTCTGATGGAACGTATCGAGGACTACACCAACAAGGTGGGCTACTCTGAGCGCAACCCCGACACGGCCATTGAGCCCCGTCTGTCGCTGCAGTGGTTCCTGAGCATGAAGCACTTCGCCGACATCGCCCTTCCACCGGTGATGAACGGAGAGATGAACTTCTATCCTGCCAAATACAAGAACACCTACAAGAACTGGCTGGAGAACATCCAAGACTGGTGCATCTCGCGCCAGTTGTGGTGGGGTCACCGCATCCCCGCCTACTACTACAACGATGCCGACGACTTCGTTGTGGCCGAGAACATCGAGAAGGCCCTTGTCCTCGCCCGCGAGAAGAGTGGCAACCCCGACCTGCAACTCAGCGACCTGCGTCAGGACGACGACGCCCTCGACACCTGGTTCTCCTCATGGCTGTGGCCTATCTCGCTCTTCGACGGCATCAACAACCCCGGCAACGACGAGATCAAGTACTACTACCCCACCAGCGACCTGGTGACCGCCCCCGACATCATCTTCTTCTGGGTGGCCCGCATGATCATGGCCGGTGAGGAGTATATGGGCAAATACCCGTTCAAGAACGTGTATTTCACCGGTATCGTGCGCGACAAACTCGGCCGGAAGATGTCGAAGAGCCTGGGCAACTCGCCCGACCCCATCGAACTGATCGACCAATATGGTGCCGACGGCGTGCGTATGGGCATGATGCTCTCTGCCCCTGCCGGCAACGACATTCTCTTCGATGTCGCCCTTTGTGAGCAAGGCCGCAACTTCAACAACAAGATCTGGAATGCCTTCCGCCTGGTGAAAGGTCTCGAGGTGGCCGACATCGAGCAGCCCACCGAGTGCCGCATCGCCACCGAGTGGTTTGCCGCCAAGCTTCGTGAGACCAATGCCGAGCTCAACGACCTGTTCAGCAAATACCGCATCTCGGATGCGCTGATGGCCGTCTACCGCCTGTTCTGGGATGAATTCTCGAGTTGGTACCTGGAGATGGTGAAGCCCGCCTATGGCTCGCCCATGGACCGCAAGACGATGGAAGCCACGCTCGACTTCTTCAACACACTGCTCAAGATGCTGCATCCGTTCATGCCTTTCATCACCGAGGAGTTGTGGCAGCACCTCTACGACCGTGCCGATGGCGAAAGCATCATGCTGGAATGCCTGAACGTATCGGCTCCCGCCGAGGGCGACCGCGCCATCATCGACCAAATCGAGAAGGTGAAGCAAGTGGTTTCGGGTGTGCGCCTGGTGCGCAACCAGAAGGTCATCGCCCCGAAAGAGAAGCTGCCACTTCAGGTGGTTTCGACCAAGAGTTACTCGAAGTATGTGGAGGTCATCACGAAGATGGCCAACCTGGAGTCGTTCGAGGTGGTGGACAGCAAGCCAGCCGACGCCGCACAGTTCATGGTGGGCACCGACGAGTTTGCCGTTCCTCTTGGCAACCTGATTGATGTGGCTGCCGAGATTGAGAAGCAGGAGGCGCAGCTGAAGCACTTGGAGGGATTCCTCGCCGGTGTGGAGAAGAAGCTCTCCAATGAGCGGTTCGTGGCCAATGCTCCCGAGGCTGTGGTGGCCTTGGAGCGCAAGAAGCGCAGCGACGCTACTGAGAAGATTGCCTCGCTGAAGGCCTCTCTCGCTGAATTGAAAAAGAAATAGTGGTTAAAAAAAGACCTCCCTTGACCGGGGAGGTCTTTTTTTGGTTTGAGATTTGAGGTTTGAGGTTTTGGGTCGCTCCGCTCAAAATCTTTCAAAATCTTGAAGAAAATCAGTCATTCGTTTTTTCAGTAGCAAATATAATCCCATAAATCTCTTACCACTTTTTCAGGGTCCCATTTGTTGTCGAATGTCCATCGGGCGGTGACCGTATGATATTCGGGCGCACCATCAGCCTCGTTCAGGTTGTTGTTCATCCAAGTGCCGTGCCCTCCCTCGCGAGTGCAATTATAGAAGAAGACACGCTGTCCCCATGGGCAAGGGTCGAGCACTTTGTCGGTATAGGCGTAGCTGATGTTGCTGTCGAGGATATTCTTTGTCATGGAGCATGCGACGAAGTAGAACTGGGAGTCGTGGTGGTAACGGCCCAGAGGAGTGGGACTGGCGGCATCGAAATGTGAGTTGGTAATGACCAGTTTCTTGCTCTTGTCACCACGGCCGTCGTGCCATACGATGGCACGGCTGTCGCCATAGAAGCGGCATCTCGTAGCATAGCACCATCCTCGAGGGCACAGGAAGTCGACCCCAGGGCATCGCAGCGACAGGTCGGCATGGTAGTACATACCGTTGCCTTCCGGAGCCCAGAGCGAGAGGGCATCGTTGCCATCGGCACAGATGTTGCAGTTGACGATGATGGTGCGCGTGGCCCTTCCGAAGACAGCCATCTGGTGACGCGTGGTGTTCTCCACCGTCGTCCCATAATTGTTGTAGATGGTCATTCCGCTGATCACGCAGTCGTCGGCACCCTCCTGCAACACCACCACGCCGTTGCCCACGGGTTTCCCTTCATATTCTGTAATCTTCTGCGTCTCCTTGGTCTCTGCCAGAACGAGGATGGTACTGTCGCGGTGCTCACCCACCAATACGATGTGCGGTCGGCAGACGATGACCTTCTGATTGTAGGTCCCCTTTCTGAGAAAAATGGTGTAAGGCTTGCTGTTATTGAGAGGAACCTTGTCGATGACCGCCTGGATGGACTCGCTAGGACCGACAATGGCATCGAACAGCGAAGGGTTGGTCTTCACGGGTTCGAACATACGGAACAGCCCATTTTCATTGGCGCCCTTTGTGGAAAAACTGATGGGCACACGATGTGCGGGGTCGTATTTTTCGGCCCACAGCATGTAGGTGTCGTAAAGCGAAGCGGCTCTATCGCCATACCATGCGTAACCGTTGCGCCGTTCAGAACCGATATCCTCGAGCCGTTGCCGGGGAACACCATCGCGGTCGCACACGAACGGGCGGCAATGTGCCAGGTCATAGTAACGTGCCCACAGAGGGCCCCCTTTTGGATCTTCCACCAGACGGAGGTCACGCATCCCCGACTCCATGGAGAAAGACCGTTCCAGACGAAGGCCTGTGAGTTTGTAGGTATCGAACCATTTCATGGCTCCGTGTATGGCCTGCTTCACCTGGTCGCTGGGATTTGGAAGAGATAATAGCAGGGCGACGATGGAAGCGCTCTCCTGAGAGCAGAACGAAGGCAACTCGAAAGCCCTTGCAGGGGCAGGCAGGAAAGTCTGCCTGTCGTGTTGCTGGCACCATACGGTGAGTTGTCCGTCAACGCGTATCTGTGTTTTCAGGATGCATTCCACCCCTTTGTCGAAGGCCTCGCGAGCTCTTTTGCGTAGGTCGTTGGTGGTAAGTGCCTTTTCGAAGGGCACCTTGGCCTCGGCCACCTCGCACAGCAAGAGCATCGTGTTGACCATGGCGTCATCGTTGAAAGTGATATGCACCTGATAGCCATGTGGATTGGGCCAGAACTGTGGCCATCCTCCATTGTCGTACTGTCCGGAGAGCAAGTATTCCACAGCACGGCAGAATGCCTCGCGCACCTTTTTGTCGTGAGTGGCATGGAACAACCGTGCGAGGAAATGCATCTGTATGTTTGTGGCATCATTGTCGGTGGTAGAGTCATCGGTACGTGACTTGTCGGCAACCACTGCCTCGCGTTGCTCTTGTGAAAGAGGTTTCACCATATCGATGTTTTTCGGCCAGCCGCCCGTCACCCGTTGATAGAGTATCAGCTGTTCGCCGATGCGTCGTGCCTCATCAGTCTTGAAAAACGACTCATCGGTTTGTCGCAGGACATGCTTCCATTGTTGGCTGTGGATCTGAGCTGATGAGAAGGAGGCTGTAAGCCAAGCACAGACACACAAGAAGAGCGTGAACATTTTTCTTGGTGTAGTTGCCATAATGCAGGTTATTTGTTTAGTAGTAATGATACGTTTGTTCTCTGCAAATATAACGAAAGCCGAAGACAATGCAAAACAAAACAAGATATTTTTGTTTTCAACGAGCCCCACTCCACTTTACCTTACTGAAAAAAGAGCTGATTTTTGATTGTTATTCATCTATATGCTTGCGAATGCGATTTTTTTTTGTAACTTTGCGTAATATGCAGAATAACCTCTGATGAGGTCAGAGCCAGAGTAAGATGACATCGTTAACGTGTCGAGTGAGACATATTTCTTAGAAAGCGCCACTCATCATGAAAACTTTGTCATTGCTATATACAAATCTGAACAGCCGACAGGCAACCATGTGAAACCGATAGTGTAGCCGCATGAGTATTTCGAAGCGGAGACACCTTTTCATCCTCCGGGTTACAGAACCCACCTCATACCGAATAGCATCTCATTTGTCATATCCTATCACCACTTATACCCTACCACCCCATGAAACAAAAGCTATTAACCACCTTCCTATTGCTTGCTGTGGCCCTGCTCGGCAACGCACAGGTCATCACCCAGCAGCAAGCCCAACAGAAAGCCATGTCGTTCATGCAGGAGCAAGACATGCCTGTGAGAAAAGGCATCACTGCCGCTCCCCTATCGTTCGCCAAGGCCGGCAAGGTGCCCTTCTATGTGTTCAACACCACCGAAGGCAAGGGTTTCGTCATCGTCTCTGCCGACGAGCGCACCGAGGAGATTCTCGGCTACAGCATGGACAGCCAATTCGATGAGAGCCAACTCTCAGAGACCATGCAAATATGGCTGCGGGATTATGCCAACCAAATCGAAGCCCTC
>ONSV01000045.1 GCA_900320585.1 uncultured Prevotellaceae bacterium
GTTCAGGAAACTGCACGAGAAGCAGAAGAAGATCGACCCCAACGTGCGCCGCGTCATCGACCCTCATGCCCTCGACGATGCGGGTGCGGTGTGCTGCTCGATGATCAAGAGCATGCTCATCGACCCCCAACAGCCGCTCCGCCCGCTCATCGACAACTATTCCGACTATATCATGAACAAGGAATACAGGCTTGCTGACGGCACGTTCGCACGCCTCCGCCCACAGCGCAACACCGTGTGGCTCGACGACATGTTCATGGGCATTCCTGCCGTGGCCTATATGGGGAAGCTGACGGGTGAGACAAAATACTACGACGAGGCAGCCCGACAGGTGCTGCTCTTCGCCTCGAGGATGTGGGTGCCCGAGAAGAAACTCTTCCGTCATGGATGGGTAGAGGACATGCAACCCCACCCCGCCTTCCACTGGGGACGGGCCAACGGATGGGCCATCCTCACGCTATGCGAGGTGCTCGACGTGCTGCCCGACAACCATCCCCAGCGCGGTCAGCTGCTCCAGTTGCTGCGCGAGCATGCCGAGGGACTGGCAGCGCTGCAGCACCACGACGGTTTCTGGCACCAACTGCTCGACCGCAATGACACCTATCTCGAGACATCGGCCACAGCCATCTATGCCTACTGTCTGGCCCATGCCGTGAACCAGGGATGGATCGATGCCAAGGCCTTCGGTCCGGTGGCCCTGATGGCATGGCATGCCGTGGCGTCGAGCGTCAACGCCAAGGGACAGGTAGAGAACGTATGCGTGGGAACGGGAATGGGATTCGACGCCTCCTTCTATGCCTACCGGCCGGTACACGTCATGGCAGCCCATGGCTATGGTCCCGCCATCTGGGCCGGTGCCGAGATCATCTGCTTACTCCGTCAGCAGCATCCCAAGATGAACGACAGTGCCGTGCAGTTCTACGACGAGGAAGTGCCCACCGACCAGCCCATCTTCAACTACGACGGGAAAATAAGATACTGAAAAGCGCGCACCAGCCTTTCTTCATAGGGCATGCCAATCTCGGCATGCCCTTATTTATGCTTTCTTCCAACCGTAGAGAGATACAGCCCCACGAAGGTGAGGGCGCCATTGAGCATGAGCAGCTCGTAGCCGAAACGGTAGTCGGTGAATTGCTGGGTGAGCATGTCGGCGGCGAAACAGAGAAGGGGCGAGGCCACCGCGATATAGGGCACCACACGGTCGTTGACGGGCCGTTTGGTGAAGAGCGAGAAGGCGAAAAGGCCAAGCAGCGGACCGTAGGTATAGGAGCACATCACATAGATGGCATCGATGACGCTGGGCGAGTCGACCCAACGGAAGATGAGCACGAAACTCACGAACACCACCGCCATGATGATATGCACGCGGCGCCTCAGGCGCTCATCGTCGGGCTTCTTCACGATGTCGACACAGCAACTCGTGGTGAGGGCCGTGAGGGCTGAGTCGGCACTCGAGAAAGCGGCCGCCACGATGCCGATGGTGAAGAGCACCACCACGGTCTGCCCCAGGTTGCCGGTGGCCGCGAACATGGGCATGAGGCTGTCGCCTGCCTCTGGCAGTGCCACGCCCTGCTTTTCGGCCAGTTGGCAGAGCAGCACGCCGAGGGCGAGGAAGAGCAGGTTGGCGGGCACAAAGGCCACGCCATACGAGCACATGTCTTTCTGGGCCTCGCGCAACGACTTGCAGGTGAGGTTCTTCTGCATCATGTCCTGGTCGAGGCCCGTCATCACCACCACGATGAAGATACCACTGAGAAACTGTTTCCAGAAATACTGGCGCGACATGGGGTTGTCGAACACGAAGATGCGGCTGCGTGGGTCATCGGCCACGGCTTTCACCGCCTCGGTGGGCGACCACCCCAGCATGTCGATGACATGGAAGATGATGAACACCAGGGCCGCGAACATGCACAGCGTCTGCAAGGTGTCGGTCCATACCAGCGTCTTGATGCCGCTGCGACGGGTGTAGAGCCATATCAGCACCACCATCAGCACGATGGTGAGCGGGAACGGCACGCCATAGGCATCGAGCACGAACCGCTGGAGGATGATGCACACCACATAGAAACGGGCTGCCGCCCCCGTCATCTTCGACAGGAGGAAGAAAGAGGCTCCGGTGGTATAGGAGCGGTTGCCTAAACGGGGCTGCAGGAAAGAGTAGATGGTGGTGAGGTTGTAGCGGTAGAACACGGGCAACAGCACGAAGGCCACCGCCGCATAGCCGAGGATGAAGCCCAGGCAGGTCTGCATGTAGGTCATGTCGATGCCCATCACCATGCCCGGCACGCTCACGAAGGTGACGCCCGAAATGGAGGCACCTATCATGCCAAAGGCCACCATATACCACGGCGACTGCCGGTTGCCACGGTAGAAGGTGTCGTTGTCGGTCTTTCCCGATGTGAGGCGGCTGATGACGAGCAGCAGCACGAAGTATCCAAGGATAGTGAGCAGAATGGTCATGGCAGTGGGATTAGTCGGTGAGCACCGTCTCGTTGATCATCTCACGCAGGAGGAACACAGCCTCTCCCACCGTGGGCACATTCTTGATATTGAGCGAGTTGCGGCCATACGCCTCATTGAGCTGGCAGCGCCGCAGGTGCTTGTTCACAAACCGGAGCACCTTCGAGAAAGCCGAACTGTGGTAGAACGGACTGTCGGTTTTGCTCACGAAGCGCATCTGCATGTTGCCCTGCTTGAGGATGATTTTCTCGCAGCCCAACTGCTTGCCGAGCTGGCGCAGGGGCACCACTTGCATAAGCTCCACTCCCTCGCGGGGAATCTTGCCGAAGCGGTCTTCCAACCGTCGCTGGTAAGCCTCCAGTTCATTGTCGCTCTCGATATTGTCGAGCTCACGGTAGAGGAGCATGCGCTCGCTGCTGCCGGGCACGTAGTGGTCGGGGAAATACATCTCGAGGTCGCTCTCGAGCGAGCAGTCCTCCACGAACTCGTCGCCACGCACCTCCCGTCCGCTGGCTATCTCCTCCTCATAGATGTCGCCAAACTCCTCGTTCTTCAGTTCGGTGATGGCCTGCGACAGGATTTTCTGGTAGGTCTCGTAGCCCAGGTCTTCCATGAAACCGCTCTGCTCGGCACCCAGTAGGTTGCCGGCACCACGTAGGTCGAGGTCCTGCATGGCCAGGTTGAAGCCGCTGCCCAGTTCCGAGAAGCTCTCCACCGCCTCGAGGCGCTTGCGCGCGTCGGGAGGCAGGAACGCCTTCGGTGGGGCCATCAGGTAGCAGAAGGCCTTCTTGTTCGACCGCCCCACCCTGCCACGCATCTGGTGGATGTCGGAGAGTCCGAAGCGGTGGGCGTCGTTGATGAGGATGGTGTTGGCGTTGGGGATGTCGATGCCATTCTCCACGATGGTGGTGGAGATGAGCACGTCGTAGTCGTAGTTGATGAATCCCATGATGATCTTCTCCAGTTCCTCGGGCTTCATCTGTCCGTGGCCGATGGCGATGCGCGCGTCGGGCACGTATTTCTCGATGAGCCGGGCTATCTCCTGGAGCGAGGTGATGCGGCTGCTCACCACATATACCTGTCCGTTGCGGCTCATCTCGAAGTTCACGGCATCGGCTATCACCTCGTGGCTGTAGGTGGTGAGCTCGGTGTAGATGGGATAACGGTTGGGCGGCGGCGTGCGGATGATGCTCATGTCGCGGGCACCCATGAGCGAGAACTGCAGGGTGCGTGGGATGGGCGTGGCCGACATGGTGAGGGTATCGACGTTGGCCTTGAGCGTGCGCAACTTCTCCTTGGTCGACACGCCAAACTTCTGCTCCTCGTCGATGATGAGGAGTCCCAGGTCCTTCCACACCACGTTCTTGCCCAGCATCTTCTGTGTGCCGATGAGGATGTCGATGCGCCCCTCCTTGAGCTGGGTGAGAATCTCACGCGTCTGCTTGGCCGACCTCGCCCGTGAGAGATACTCCACCTTCACGGGCAGGTTCGACAGGCGCTCGCTGAAGGTCTGGAAGTGCTGGAAGGCGAGCACGGTGGTGGGCACGAGCACCGCCACCTGCTTGCTGTCGGTGGCAGCCTTGAAGGCGGCACGCACCGCCACCTCGGTCTTGCCGAAGCCCACGTCGCCGCACACCAGGCGGTCCATGGGGCGGCTGCTCTCCATATCGGCCTTCACGTCGTTGGTGGCCTTCAGCTGGTCGGGGGTGTCCTCGTAGAGGAAGCTGCCCTCGAGCTCATGCTGCAGATAGGTGTCGGGACTGAACGCGAACCCTTTCACATGGCGACGCTTGGCATAGAGCTTGATGAGGTCGCGGGCGATGTCCTTGATGCGCTTCTTCGTGCGCTCCTTCATGCGCTCCCACGCGCCGGTGCCGAGCGTGCTCAGGCGTGGAGGCTCACCGCTGTCGGCCCTGCGGTATTTGGAAATCTTGTAGAGCGAGTGTATCGACACGTCCACCATGTCGCCCCGCTGGTAGATGATGCGTATCATCTCCTGGTAGCTGTCCTTGGTGGGCACGCGTACCAGACCGCCGAACTTGCCGATGCCGAAGTCGACATGCACCACGTAGTCGCCGGGCTCCATCTCCTGCAACTCCTTCATCGTGAGGGCCATCTTGCCCGCACGGGCGGCATCGGAGCGCAGGCTGTACTTATGGAAACGGTCGAAAATCTGGTGGTCGGTGAAGCAGCACACGCGGCGCACGTTGTCGGCAAATCCCTCGTGGAGGGTCTTGTCGACGGCGGTGAAGGGGATGGTCGTGCCCGACGCCTCCTCATTGTCGAGGATGTCGCGCAGGCGCTGTATCTGCTTGGTGCTGTCGGAGAGCATGAAGATTTGGTAGCCCTTCAGGATATAGTCTTCGAGCGTCTCGCGGAGCAGGGTGAAGTTCTTGTGGAAAATGGGCTGTGGCGACGTGTCGAAAGAGATGCTGGCCTTGGGGGTGTCGGAGAGACGGGCCGACAACTCCACCCTGACAAACCGGTCGGCATCCTTCACGAACTGGCGCTCGCTCACCAACTGGTTCTCCTTGCGCATCTCGCGCATGATCTCGTCGCGCTGCTGCTCGGTGGCTCCCTCCAGGCGCTCGGCCAGTGCCTGCGAGGTGAACCCCTCGTCGTAGATACGGCCAATGGTCTGCGACACATAGTCGAAGTCGTCGGTAACGAGGAAGGTGTCGTCGGGCAGGAAACTGAGAAACGACATCTTCTCGCCATCCACGAGCTCGGGCACGATCTCCACGCTCTGCTTCATGTCTTTCGAGAGCTGGGTCTGTATGTCGAAGGTGCGAATGGTGTCGATCTCGTCGCCGAAGAAGTCGATACGGAACGGATACTCGCTGCTGAACGAGTAGATATCGATGATACTGCCTCGCTGGCTGAACTGGCCGGGCTCGTAGACGTAGTCGTGCATCTCGAAGCCGAGGTCGCGCAGCCTACGGGTGAGTTCGCCCACGTCGAAGGTCTGCCCCACCTGCATCGGGATGGTGCGCTCGTCGAGCCGGCTCTTGGTGATGACCAACTCGCTCAGAGCCTCCGGACTGCTCACCACATAGGTCGACTGCCCTGCCTTCCTCGCTCCCTCGCCCACCGCCGAGAGACGGGTGAGCACCTCGGTGCGCAGGATTTCGTTGGCGGCCTGACGCTGACCGTATTTCACCGCGCGCTTATAGGAGGAGGGGAAGAAGAGAGCCCTCTCCTGCCCCATCATCTGCTGAAGGTCGTGGTAGAAATAGCCAGCGCTCTCGGCATCCTTGAGGATGAAGAGCATGGTGGAGTGGCGGCGGGTGGCGAGAGCGGCGAAGAGCACGGGCGCGGCCGACCCGATCAGTCCGTTGAGTTGGATGGTGCCTTTTCTCGTGCTGCCCAGGAGTTTGGCCAGGGCGGCACATTCTGCCGTGGCACCATAGTATTTCTGTAGTTCTTGTATCTTCATTGAATCTTGAATTGAAGTTTCGCTTTCGCTCAACTTCTTTAGGAGTTCAGGAGTTCAGGAGTTGCAGGAGTTCAGACAATAGCCCATTTTCTCTACTACAAGCTCATTGGTTGGTCGTAGAGTCCTTAAGACCATAAAGACCTTAAAGTCCATAAGGCCGAACTCCTTTCAACTTGAAAAAACAGGTGTCAGCCGTTTGCTTTGGGCATGGGCGGGTATTTGCGGAACCATCCGTCGAGGCGCAGGCGCATCACGCCGAAGAAAGCCTCGCCGAAGATGCCACCGCTCATCTTGCTCACCCCCTCGCGACGGTTGACGAACACCACGGGCACTTCCTTGATGCGGAAACCAATCTTGTAGGCCGTGAACTTCATCTCTATCTGGAAGCCATAGCCCTTGAAGCGCACTTTGTCGAGCTCGATGGTCTCGAGCACGCGACGCTTGTAGCATTTGAATCCAGCAGTGGTGTCATGAATCTTGAACCCCGTGACCAGGCGCACATACTTCGAGGCAAAATAGCTCATCAGCACCCTGCCGATGGGCCAGTTCACCACGTTCACCCCACTCACGTAGCGCGAGCCGATGGCCAGGTCGTAGCCCTCGTCGTGGCAGGCGGCATACAGGCGGGGCAGGTCGTTGGGGTCGTGGCTGAAGTCGGCGTCCATCTCGAACACGTAGTCGTAGCCGTGCTCCAGCGCCCACTTGAAGCCAGTGATATAGGCGGTGCCCAGTCCGAGCTTGCCCTCACGCTCGATGATGAAGAGCCTGTCGGCAAACTCGGTGTCGATGAGGCGGTGCACGATGGCTGCCGTACCGTCGGGACTGCCGTCGTCGATGACCAGGATATGGAAACACTTCTCCAGACCAAACACGGCCCGGATGATTTTCTCTATATTCTCTTTCTCGTTATATGTGGGAATGATAACGATACTGTCTGACTGATTCATGCTTGATATAAAAAAAATGCAATTCTACTGTTGTTCTCTCATCATGTGGCAGATGCCCCCGGCTCACTGGTCGGGATTCTCCACATAGCCTTGATACTCAGGCACCAGCGCCGACATCACGGCCTTGTAGCTGTCGTTGAGGGTGGTGGTGATATTCGAAGCCCCCTTCTCCATAGGATAGATGGGCTGGTGGATGGTGAGGCTCAGCGGATGCCAGCACACGAAATGCCAGTCGCGGGTGCGGGGCATGACATTGAACGAGCCGTTGATGGTGAGGGGCACCACCGGCAGCTGCAACTCGTCGGCCAGCATGAAGGCCCCACGCTTGAACTCGCCCATGTGGCCGGTGAACGTCCTTGCGCCCTCGGGGAACACCATGAGCGAGATGCCGTCCTTGAGCACCTCGCGGGCCTTGTCGTAGGAGGCCTTGATACGTTTCGGACCACGCTTGTCGATGGTGATCTGGTGCGATGCGCGGCATGCGCTCCCCACGAACGGAATCTTGAGAATCTGGTGCTTCATCATCCACTTGATGTTGCGGCCCAGGAAACCGTAGATGAGGAAGATGTCGAAGGCGCCCTGGTGGTTGGACACGAACACATACGAGCGGTCTTTCTCGAGGTGTTCCTTCCCTTCCACTTTCACGGGCAGCAGGAAGAGCCTCACGAAGGCCTTTCCCCACCACCTGCCGGGATAATAGCCCCAGAAATGCCCGTTTCCGATGGCACATCCCACTACAATCATCACGGCGATGATGATGGTCCATATCACGAGCAGGGGTATGGCGATGAAAAGCTGATAGACGCGATAGATGTATTTCATGAGTTGGTTATTGGATGTCGGGGTTGTGGGTTATTGGGTAATGTCGCTATAGGTGCTCTCACGGGGCGGGGTGGTCTGCCGGTGCAGGGTGAGGAGCACCACCTCGCCGGGCACGTTGAAACGCATAGGGATAAGGGCACCCACTCCCTTGGTGACAAAAAGCTTGCGGTTGCCCTCCTCGTAGAGTCCGCCATTCTCGGGATAGAACGGCGACGTGGTGGTGACACCGAAGAGACCCATCTGGCCGCCATGGGTATGTCCGCTGAGGGTGAGCTGCACCGAGGAGAGGGGCAACGCATACTTGCGCCATATCTTGGGATTATGGGCAAGGAGGATGGCAAACTGCTTCTCGCCTACCCCCTCGAGGGCCTTGTGTATGAGGCCGATGCCATGGTCGGCACCTTTCTTCTCGTTGCCTTCCATGCCACAGAGCATGATGGAGTCGCCATTGTGGCGCAGCACGGTGTTCTCGTTGAGCAGCAACCGCCATCCCAGTTCGCGCTCGGCCTGCTCGGTCTGTTTCTCCTGGGCCAGCTTGCGGCGGAATCCCCCACCCTGATAGGCAGAGTAGTCGTGATTGCCGAGGATGGAGTAGACGCCGTCGGGAGCGGTGAGGCGGGAGAGCAAGGGGGCTTTCTCCTTGATTTCCCAGGGACCGATGTTCTGCAGGTCACCGAGGAAGAAAATGGCGTCGGCCTTCATGGCCAGCAGACTGTCGACGGCCCTCTCGAGCACCAGGCTGTCGGCACCGGTGTAGCTGCCCACATGGGCGTCGGAGAAGACGGCGATGCGGTAGCCGTCGAATCCCTTCGGCAGGTCGTCGAAATAGCAGTCCACGCGGTTCACCTCCAGTTCCTGGAAACCGACGAACGACCCGTAGACGGTGGGCCATGCCGGAAGGACGCCCAGGGCCACGCCCACCGGCAGCGCGTAATGGTGGCGCCACTGGCGTTTCTTACCTATCCACTCGCCCACCCACAGCGAGAGGGCGAGCAGGGCCTTGGGCAAGGTAAACACTCCCAGCACCAGCAGGTAGAGGTTGAGCAGTCTGGGGTTCTCGGGAATGAAATTGGTGGTGAAGAACAGGATGATGGTGTAGATGCTCAGCACCAAGGCAGGTATCCACCATGCCATCCTCAGGGCCACCGACTGGGTGCGCCGGCATACCAGCTGCCTGTAGAGGTAATAGTCGGGCAGGAGGATGAGCAGCATGAACAATGGCCAGATCCTTGCTATCATAATGTTGTTTTTTTATCGTGTAATCAGACTCGTGGCAAGAAACTTGCGGGCCAGGGTCTCGGGCAGGCCGCGCCTGAGGGCGTAGTCGCGCAACTGGTCGTCGCCTATCTTGCCGATATTGAAATAGCGCGCCTCGGGATGGGCTATCATCAGTCCCGACACCGAGGCATGGGGGCGCATGGCGCCATGCTCGGTGAGCCGGATGCCTATCTCGCCGAAGTCGAGCAGCCGGTCGATGACGAAGTTGAGGCTGGTGTCGGGCAGCGAGGGATAGCCCACGGCGGGCCGTATGCCCTGGAAAGCCTCGTTGTGCAGCTGCTGCATGGAGAGCTGCTCGTCGGGGGCATAGCCCCACAGCCGTGTGCGCACCTCTTGGTGCAGCTTCTCTGCGGTGGCCTCGGCCAGCCTGTCAGCCAACGTCTGTGCCAGCATGCGCGCATAGGGGTCGTCGGTATGGCTGCTCTCCATCATCGTGTCGACGGTGGTGGCGAAGACGCCTATCTTGTCGGCCACGCCACTGCTGGCAGGCCTGATGAAGTCGGCGAGCGAGAGACAGGCGCCCGCTATGGGGTCGGGCGACTGCTGCCGCAAGAGGGGTATGCGCACGCCTCCGGCCATGATGTCATCGCCATCGCTGTTGGCGTCATAGATGCCCACTACGGCATGGGTGGCAAAGCGGCGGTCGAAGTCAGCGAGCATCTCGCGCGCGTCGCTCTCCAGCCCCTCGCGCCCGGCGTCGCCTTTCTGCCCCACCTGCCAGGCATGGTAGAAGTAGAGCCAGTTGATGTATGGCTCCACATCGTGGATGGCGTAGGTCAGCACTTTTCTCATGGTCTCAGCATCGGAATGTCACCTGCTCGCCACGCACGGCAGGGTCGAGATGACCGTTGTCCACCACGTGGCGGCCGTTGCAGAACGTATGCTCCACACGCCAGTCGAACCGATGGCCCTCGAGCGGACTCCATCCGCACTTGCTCTGAATGACGCCGGCATCCACGGTCCAGGGGGCATGGGGACGGACCACCACCACGTCGGCCTTGAAGCCAGGACGGAGGAATCCGCGGCGGCTCACGCCGAAGAGCATGGCGGGATGGTGGCACATCAACTGCACCAGGCGGGGCAGCGTGACCACGCCCTCGTCGCTGAGCTGCAGCATGGCGGGCAGCGAGAACTGCACCATGGGCATGCCCGAGGCCGCCTTGCTGCAACCGCCCTGCTTGTCGGCGAGGCGGTGTGGGGCATGGTCGGTGGCCACGGTGAGGATGGTGCCGCCGGCAAGGGCACGGCGCAGGGCAGCGCGGTCGGCGGCGCCCTTCACGGCGGGATTGCACTTGATGCGCGTGCCCAGCGACGCATAGTCGGCATCGCAGAACATCAGGTGGGCGATCACGGCCTCGGCGGTGACCAAGGGCATCGCCCCCCTACCATCCCAGGGCTCGAAGAGCGACAGCTCGCGGGCGGTGGAGAGATGGGCCACATGCAGCCTCGTGCCATATTCCCTGGCCAGGGCCACGGCATGGGCCGTAGAGGCATAGCAGGCCTCCTCGGAGCGGATTTGCGGATGCATCTCCACTGGAGGGTCGTCGCCGAAGCGCTGCCTCGCCAGGGCCATCTGCCGGTTGATGAGGGTGGTGTCCTCGCAGTGGGCCATTACGGGCAGCGTGGCCTGCGCGAAGAGCTGGCGCAAGGCATCGTCGCTGTCGACGAGCATGTTGCCCGTCGACGAGCCCATGAATAGCTTGATGCCCGGCACGCGATGTGGGTCGAGGCGGCCGAGCTGGGATATGTTGTCGTTGGTGGCGCCGAAAAAGAACGCGTAGTTCACGTGGCTCTTTACGGCGGCAAGGTGCCATTTCTCCTCCAGTGCCTCCATGGTGGTGGTCTGCGGCACGGTGTTGGGCATGTCGAAGTAGGTGGTCACGCCCCCGCAGGCGGCGGCACGGCTCTCGCTCTCGATGTCGGCCTTGGCGGTGAGTCCCGGCTCACGGAAATGCACGTGGGTGTCGATGACTCCCGGCATGACGACACACCCCATGGCGTCTATGCATTGGTCATAGGAGCCATGGGGCGGCAGTTGTGCGAAGGAAACCTGCTGGATGGTATCGCCGTCGATGACAACGTGCCCGAATACAGACTTCCCCTCGTTGACGATGGTTGCATTCGATATCAGTATGGTCATCAGCAGAAGATTAGGGGGCGGCGGCAGCCACGGTGTCGGCTACGGCTTGTGGTGCCGGTTTGGCCAAGTCGGCGGGCGTGGGTGCCGAGGGTGGAGGCGTGGTGGCGGCGGGTGGTGCCACAGCGGTGTTGTCGGCGGTCTGCCCTGCCGTAGGGGGTGCCTCCAGTCCATTGTTCACATTCTGAAGGTATTGTGCCTTGCTCACATAGTCTTTCACATAGGGGTCGTTCTTGAAGAAATCGGAGGCCTTGCTCATCAGGTCCACCACCCACGGACTCATCTCGGGATAAGTGCCCAGGGTGTAGAGCATGAAGAAGCCCGGACCGAGCACGTTGTCGAAATTCTCGCTGATAGAGCTGGTCACAAGCGAGTCGATGCACATGCTGATGCGCTGGCCCTGCTGCGAGAGGCGTGCCTCCACCTCTACCATGTTCTCGCCGTCCATGAAGGCGCGGGCATGCTCATGGTCGAGCTCCTCCAACTGCACCGAGAGGCTGTCGAGGGTTCTCACAAACTGGTAGAGCCTGTCGTTGTATGGGGTGCCTCCCCATTCTCTCTTCTGGTTGTTCACCTTCACGATGATATCGCCGCTCTCGAGCACGATGGGCAGCCTTCCGTTGGTACCGAAAGTGAGGAATGCCATGCGCACGGAGTCGGTGGTGCCGGTGAATCCGAATTTGCCATGCACCACTTCGGTGGAGTCGAGGTCCTTGAGTTGGTTGTCGCCAATGGTCGATAGGTACATCATCCTGCTGTCGAGCCCGGAAATATCCGATGAACCCTCAATATTGTAGGAGTTCATGCACGATGTGGCCGACATCAAGACAGAGAACACGGCGAAAAAAAATAAATATTTGTTCATAATCAGGTGCCCATGTGATTTTGGCACACAAAATTAATATGTATAATCGAAGTGAGGAAAAATTTTCATTTATTTTTAGGTAATATTACTCACTTTTACCTTTTTTTATATCTTTTTCCAATTCATTGGATATCCGATGGGCGGTATACATCTGCAAGATGGCACCCACCAAAAGCAGCACCACCCACTTGTTGAAGAAATAGGTGACATAGGTGATATGCGACATGAAATGAAGCAGGAAATGGTAGTAGGTGTCGACCATCAGCAGACCGGCTATCACGAAGCAGGCGCCCGACAGCATCTGTATCTTGCGCAACCGGCGGATGTTGGGATTGTTGCCCTCATAGCGCTGCTGGCCCTGCATGGCGACGAAGAGAATGGCGCCCACCAGGAAGAACCAGCTGAACACCTGTGGCTTCAGGAGGAACGCGCAGCAGCCGGCACCTATGGCCATGAGCACGCCGCCCACCAGATAAATCAGGGTCTGCCATTTACTGAGCGGTCGCATCGTTCACCTCCTCTTCTTCCAAATCGTCACTCAGCACGAAGATATCCTCATCGTAGGCCTTCATGAAATAGCGCTCGCGGGCTATCTTCCTCACCTCGACGGGGTTGCGCTCCAACTCGCTCAGGCGCAGCGAGTCTCTGGTGAAGCGCGTCTCCTGCTTGTCAATCTCCTCCTCCAGCTCGGTAATCTGCCGGGCATAGCGGTAGCGCTGCAGCAGGCTGTTCTCACCCACCACGGTGAGCAGCACGATGCCCAGCACCGATACAATGATATACTTGAAGCGGCCAAGAAACCGCAAGATATTCTTTCCTATTCTCATACATTTCCAGATTGTGGAATGTGCCGCCACCTCTCCTTGACTCGGCATCGGCACATTCGTTGGGCAAAAGTAATAATTAACAAGCACAATGCCAAATAAATATCATTTTTTTTCTTTCTCGGAATTCAAAAGTGCAAAATAGGCCCAAAAAGATTGTTATTCGGATAAAATTCACTAATTTCGCACCATTATTATTGCTACATTTTATAGTTCATTCAACTCATCTATCCTGAAGACATGAGGACAAGCAACATTCTTATCATCGCCATGACGATTTTCAGCACCACGGCTTCTGCACAGGGCATCAACTACCCCGCCACACCCCGCGACAATACCGTAGACGAATATTTCGGCACCAAGGTGGCCGACCCCTACCGCTGGCTCGAGAACGACACGAGTGCCCAGACCGCCCAATGGGTGGAGGCAGAGAATGCCGTGACCAATGCCTTTCTGAACCGCATCCCGCAGCGCAAGAAACTGCTTGAGCGGCTGCGCCAGGTGGCCAACTACGAGAAGTCGGGCATACCGTTCGAGAAACATGGCAAATGGTATTTCTACAAGAACGACGGCCTGCAGAACCAGAGCGTGATGTACGTGATGGACCAGTTGGGCGGCACACCCCGGGTGTTCCTCGACCCCAACACGCTGAGCGACGATGGCACCGTGGCCCTGCAGAGCGTGAGCTTCTCGCACAACGGCAAGTACGTGGCCTATGGCATCTCGCGCAGCGGGTCCGACTGGCTGGAGTTCTATGTGCTCGACGCCGCCACGGGCAAGCCCCTCGACGACCATATCATGTGGGCGAAATTCAGCAGCGCGGCATGGCAGGGCGACGGATTCTACTACAGCGCCTACGACCCCGTGGAGGGCAAGGAGCTCTCGTCGGTGAACGAATGCCACAAGATTTACTACCACCGCATCGGCACGCCCCAGAGCGATGACGAGCTGTTCTATATGAACCCCGCCTACCCCAAGCGCTTCTATGGCGTGGGAGTGAACGAGGAGGAGACCATCATGGTGCTCTACGAGAGTGGTGCCGGAGCAGGCAACAACCTGTTTGTGAGAGACTTGCGGAAGCCCAACTCGCAGTTCCTGCAGATGACTTCCGACATGGACTACCAATACGAGTTCGTCGACAACATCGGCGACAAGATGATACTGCAGACCAACTACGGTGCCGACAAGGGCAAGGTGGTGGTGGCCGACCTGCGCGACCCGGGCATCGACCACTGGCAGACCCTCATCGCCGAGCGCGAGGGTGTGGTGGAGTCGACCGACGTCATCGACGGACGCATCCTGGTGACCTACACGCAGGATGCCTCCACGCATGCCTACCTCTATACGCTCGACGGCAAGGAGCTGCGCGAGGTGAAGCTGCCATCGGTGGGCAGCGCAGGCTTCTCAGGCAAGAAGAACCGCAAGGAGTGCTTCTACTCGTTCAGCTCGTTCACCGTGCCGGGAAGCATCTACCAATACGACCTCGACACCGGGGAGAGCACGCTCTACAAGGCGCCTCAACTCAGTTTCCGCACCAGCGACTTCGTGAGCGAGCAGGTGTTCTTCACCAGCAAGGACGGCACCCGTGTGCCCATGTTCATCACCTATAAGAAAGGGATGAAGCGCAATGGCAAGAATCCCACCCTCGTCTATGGCTATGGCGGGTTCAACATCGGCCTCTCGCCCTCGTTCTCGGCCATGCGCATCCCCTTCCTCGAGAAAGGGGGCATCTACGTGATGGTGAACCTGAGGGGCGGCAACGAGTATGGCGAGGAATGGCACCAGGCCGGCACGAAGATGCGTAAGCAGAACGTGTTCGACGACTTCATCGCCGCCACCGAGTGGCTCATCGACCAGCGTTACACCAGTCCCGAGAAGGTGGCCATCCAGGGCGGGTCGAACGGCGGACTGTTGGTGGGAGCATGCATGACACAGCGGCCCGACCTCTTCGCCGTGGCCATCCCACAAGTGGGTGTGATGGACATGCTCCGCTACCACAAGTTCACCATCGGATGGAACTGGGCGCCCGACTACGGAACGAGCGACGACAGCCGTGAGATGTTCGAATACCTATTGGGCTACTCGCCACTGCACAACCTGCGCCCCGGCACGGCCTACCCCGCCACATTAGTGACCACCGCCGACCACGACGACCGCGTGGTTCCTGCCCACTCGTTCAAGTTCGCCGCCACGCTGCAAGCCTGCCAGAAGGGCAGCAACCCCGTGCTCATCCGCATCGACACGAAGGCCGGACATGGCGGTGGCAAGCCCATGGCAAAGGTGCTCGAGGAACAAGCCGACATCTACGGATTCATCATGTATCACCTGAAAATGAAGTAATTTTCATAGGAGTTCAGAAGTTCAGGAGTTCAGGAGTTCAGGAGTTCAGACGTTACAGAAGTTCAGAAGTTCAGGAGTTCTGGAGTTCTGGAGTTCAGACGTTACAGAAGTTCAGGAGTTCTGGAGTTCAGACAATAGTCTTTTTTCCTTGGAGTTCAGGAATTCAGACAAATTATCGCTAAAGGCAAAAACAACAAGAAATATGACAGCCAAACAACAGCACAACAACATCCTGCTTGCCATCGCAGGTTTTTCGATCGTAGTAATCATCGTGGCACTTATCGGTTACCTGGCCATTGACCGTGAGCCCGACGTCATCCAGGGCCAGATGGAGGTAGAGGAATACAGGGTGTCGAGCAAGGTGCCCGGACGCATTCTCGAGCTCCGTGCCAAAGAGGGCGACTACGTGCACAAGGGCGATATCCTCGCCATCATCGACGCCCCTGAGGTGAAGGCCAAGAAAGTGCAGGCCGAGAGCGCGCGCAATGCCGCCTCCGCCATCCACGAGATGGCCGACAATGGCGCACGCGAGGAGACCATCCGTGGGGCCTTCGAGCTCTTGCAACAGGCCAAGGCTGCCAACGACATCGCCCGCAAGACCTTCGAGCGTGTGAACAACCTTTACAAAGAGGGTGTGGCCACTGCCCAGAAGCGCGACGAGGCGCAGGCTGCCGTCGAAGCCACCAATGCCCAGGTGAAGGCCGCCCAAAGCCAGTACGACATGGCCCGCAACGGTGCCCGCCAGGAGGAGCGGAAAGCCTCGTCGGCCCAGGTGAACCAGGCCAGCGGAGCCATCATGGAGGTGAACAGCTATCTCAACGAGACCGTGCAGGTGGCCCTGATGGACGGCGAGGTGAGCGAGGTATACCCGAAGGTGGGCGAGCTGGTAGGCACCGGCAGCCCCATCATGACGGTATCGATGCTCGATGACCAATGGGCCACGTTCAACATCCGCGAAGACCAGCTGAAAGGTATGGCAATAGGGTCGGAACTGAAGGCTTTTATCCCGGCACTCGACAAGAACGTGAAGATGAAGGTGTTCTACATCAAGGACAAAGGCTCGTTTGCCGTGTGGAAGGCCACGAAGGCCAGCGGCCAGTACGACCAGAAGACCTTTGAGGTGAAGGCCCGCCCCATCCAGAAGGTCGACAGCATACGCCCCGGCATGTCGGTCATCCTGAAATAGTGTAGAAGACGGAGAAATCAGCTCATCCATGAAATCAATCATTCAAATCTTCGACATCGCGCTCCGCGAGCTCGACATCCTGAGGAGGAACCCGCTCTATGCGTTCTGCATGGTGGTGTTCCCGCTGATGACGGTGCTCTTCTTCACCACGATGCTCGACGAAGGACTGCCGCACGACTTGCCCATCGGCGTGGTAGACCAGGATGACAGTTCGGTATCGCGCAGCCTCATACGCAATCTCGACGCCATGCAGAGCTCGCGTGTGGCCTACCACTTCACGTCGGTCAGCGAGGCCCGTGACGCCATGCAGGAGAACAAGGTCTACGCCTACCTCTACATCCCTGAGGGCACGGCGGCGAAACTCCTTGCCGGGCGCCAGCCGAAGATATCTTACTACTACACGATGACGTGCCTGACGGCGGGCTCCATGGCCATGAAAGACCTGAAGACGATAGGCATGCTCGGCTCGGCTGCCGTGGGCCAGGCCGTCCTGACGGCCAAAGGCGCCACTCCCAGGCAAGTAAAGGCCGCACTACAGCCCGTGACCATCGACGCCCATATGATAGCCAACCCCGAGGGCAGCTACAACTACAGCCTCACCACGGTGTTCGTGCCAGGCATCCTGATGCTCTTCATGGCGTTGCTCTCGGCCTACTCGCTCGGCATGGAACTGAAGTTCGACACGGGCAAGGAATGGGTAGCCCGCGCCAATGGCAACATCTTCGTGGCCATCATCGGCAAGTACATCATCCACGCCCTCGTGTTCCTGCTCGTGATATTCATCTACCAGTACTATATCTTCAACGTGCTCCACTTCCCAAGGCTCGGTGGTGTGTGGAACATCGTGAGGCTCAGCCTCCTGCAGGTGGCGTCGTCGCTCGGCTTCGGCATCTTCTCCTTCGGTCTGATGCCCTCCATGCGCATGTCGATGAGTATCAGCTCGCTGTGGTCGGTGCTCAGCATGTCGATGTGCGGCTCTGCCTTCCCCGTCATGGGCATGGACCCACCGCTGCAGGCATTGTCGTGGCTCTTCCCCCTGCGCCACTACTTCATGCTCTACCAGGTGACGGTGCTCAACGGCTACCCCGTCATCGACGCCTGGTTCCATCTCGTGGCGCTTGTGGCTTTCACGCTGCTGCCCTGGTTCGTCCTCTCAAAAGTAAAAAACGCAATGCTCAACTATGTCTATATTCCGTAAATATAAAGAACACCTTGCCGACGTGCTCTACATCTGGCGGCAGGAGATGCTGCAGGTGTTCCGCGACGAGGGCGTGCTGATGTTCCTCATCATCGTGCCGCTGGGCTATCCGCTGCTATATTCGTGGATATACAACAACGAGTCGGTGCACGAGGTGCCGGTGGTGGTGGTCGACCAGTCGCACACGAAGCTCTCGCGCCAGTTTATCCGCGACTGCGACTCCTCGCCCGATGTGCATGTGCTCTTTTACGCGCAGGACCTCGACGAGGCGAAGTCGCTCGTGAGCCGCCAACTCGTCAAGGGCATCTACCTGATACCCTCCGACTTCGCCAGCCGCATCATCCGCGGGGAGCAGGGCACCATCAGCGTATATTGCGACATGTCGCTCATGCTCGCCTACAAGGCCGTCTACCAAACCGCCATGGTAGAGGCCACACGTCTGGGTGCCGGACTGAACGTCAAGAGGTCGGGCAATTACACCAAGCGCGAGGATGCCATCACCGCACAACCCCTGCTCGTTGACGATGTGGCGGAGTTCAACCCCTCAGGGGGCTACGGCTCATGTGTGCTGCCCGCCGTGCTGATGCTCATCCTGCAGCAGACGCTCGCCTTGGGCATCGGCATGTCGGCCGGAACGGCGCGCGAGCGCAACCGCAACGGACAGCTCATCCCCGACGACGACCCCCACTACCGCGGTGCCTACCGCATCGTCAGCGGCAAGGCGCTGTGCTATGGCATGATAGCCATTGTCACGAGCGCCTATCTGGCACTGGCTATTCCCAGGATGTTCTCCTTCCCGCATCTGGCCCACCAATGGGACCTGATATTGATGATGGCGCCCTACATCCTGGCCTGCATCTTCTTCGGCATGACCGTTTCATGCATGGTGCGCTACCGCGAGAATGTGATGCTCATCATGGTCTTCGTCTCCGTGCCCCTGCTCTTCCTCACGGGTGTGTCGTGGCCGCAGTCGAGCATTCCCGGAGCCTGGCAGGGTGTGTCGTGGCTTTTCCCCAGCACCTTCGGTGTCCGCGCCTTCGTGCGCGTCAACTCCATGGGTGCCACCATCGACCAAGTGCTGCCCGAGATCCGCATCCTCTGGATACAAGCAGCTGCCTATATGGGCCTTGCCTGCCTGGTCTACCGCCACCAATTCAGGCTCGCAAAGAAGTATGCAAAGAAATAGAATGACGTATCGCATTCGCTCAACTTCTTTTAGTTGCAGGAATTCAGACTTTACCACAGCAAACAACCAGTGACCCGCCGCAACAGCCCAATTGTCACAACATTGTAACACATATCCTTCTTTGTATTCGACAATAAAAAGTATCTTTGCCACTCTGTGGCGAAGATACTCACGTTCGGAAAACATCAAATTCATTTGTGTTTTCCCTAACTTGATTGTACCATTGACACCATTATACGCTGACGACTGATGAGAATACTTGTAGTAGACGACGAGTCGGATATCTGTGAGATACTGCAATACAACCTCGAGACCGAAGGTTTTGAGGTGACCACGGCATGTTCGGCTGAAGAGGCGCTCGAACTGCCCCTGCAGGATTATTCGCTGATTCTGCTGGATGTGATGATGGGCGAGATGTCTGGATTCCAGATGGCCCGGAGATTGAAGGACAATCCCGCTACAGCGCATATACCCATCATCTTTATCACGGCACTCGAGGGAGAAGACAACCTGGTAAAAGGCCTGAACATCGGTGCCGACGACTATATCGCCAAGCCGCTGAGCATGAAAGAGGTGAAGGCAAGGGTCAGGGCCGTCATCAGGCGCTCTACCCAGCCTCATCCCCAACTGGCTGCGACGACTGCCGATGACCACCGAATCCACTTCGAGGGAATCGTCATCGACCTGGATGCAAAGACCGTCAGCCTCGATGGCGACGAACTGGTGTGCACCAAACTGGAGTTCGAGCTGCTATCGTTCTTTCTCCAGCATCCCGACAAGGTTTTCTCGCGTGAGGACTTGCTGAAGTTTTGCTGGCCACAAGATGTACTGGTGCTCGACCGCA
>ONSV01000025.1 GCA_900320585.1 uncultured Prevotellaceae bacterium
TAATTTCAGCTCTTCGTAGAGTCTATAACGCAGGATGTCGTTTCTTGTGACATGCTGTATCTTAAACTCATCTTGTAGTATTTTGCGAATGCTGTCGCTCTCGCCTGTGTTTTTGCGGATTGCATCACTCAGAGAGGCTCTTTCTTCTTGGCTCTTTTTCAGTTCACGGGCAAGTTCTATTCGTATTTCATCAGGCTTGCCGTAGGTGTCGATCAGTTGATTGACAACATTAATCATCTGATTGAGAATCTTTTCTACTACAGGATTGCGCAGGCTGTTCTTCCTCAACACACTTAGATGTGACTTATATTCTTTTTTCTGTAATTCCTCCTTTGTGAGAGAACGTGCAGAATGTTTATAACCTGCTTTCTCACAAGCTTCACTATACTCATAGCCCTCCATCATGAAAGGAAGAATCTTGCGAATGGCCTTGGCGCTCAGGCTGCCGTAGTCAATAGGTAGTGAAATGTTAGCAAGAACAGAGGCATATTCTTTTTCAAATCCACAAATCTCGCTTATCCTGTGAAGGAGCGCGTCGTTTCCGGTGATGGATTTGTCGCCTGAATAGGAGTATAACAAATGCCATAAGCGGTAAAGTGGTTGCTTTTCAAGGTCTTTCCCTTGAACCAAGGAGTTGAATTGAAGGAAATCTGTTTTATAGCCAAGTCCAGAGAAAATTTCTGATGTGGTGGCCAATACATCGTCGGCAGGCATCTTTGAGAAATCATATTCCCCATTGCCTGTTAAACTTATGATATCCTGAAATCCTTTGAAGAGGGCTGCCATTGTCCTGTTCCCTTCAACCTCATTATAATTAAGGTCAAGAGTTTGAGGATTTTCAAACAAAAGACTGAGCACATCTTTTTTGCTCATCTTCTCTTTGAAGGTAAGTTCTTTATAAAGGATATCTTTTTCTTCTTGGTCAAGATATCTATTGCCTTGTTCAACATCAAAATCATCAAATAGAGACAGCTGTCCATCGTTCCTTTTGATTCTCTTTAGTTTTCGATCGTTGACAGATACTTTCAAATTGTTTAGCACCTGCCATATCTTGAAATCTTGAAAGAGAGGCGATGATTTAGGGCATACTTTGGAGCCTGTGACAATGGTCTTTTTCTTGCCATCAACTTCTATCTCCTTGTCCTTGTGCTCAAATTCACAAAAACTAATAAGACTTTTGCAACTCTTCAAATCACGTTGATAAAAAATGATAATGTCGCGTATCTCTTTCTTCAGTTGTGGTGTGAGTTGTGGGTGATATTGGGCTTGTCGTTCCCATATTGCCTCAAACTCATCCAGATAGTCCTGTCGGTAGAAGATAATGTTCTTTAAACTGGAATTGGGATTATGGTTTATTATCTCCATCAGATATTGACCGACAGTTTGATGGTTGAAATAGAGTTCTTTGCTGCGGTCACTGATCATGGCCAGGCGTTTGCTGGAGTTGTTAATGGCGCCATTGATGTCGCATAAGACGTAAGCCACTATTTCGATGTCAAGCTTTTCCTCAATCGCCTTGGTTCTCCATACCAAAGCCTGTTCGTATCCACCCTTTCCATTGTTTTTTGCTGTGGACACATTGTGGATGGCATAGAATGCTCCGGATGTTTGGGTCTTGTTGAATCCATTTATTCTTTGCTTGAATTCCTCGTTGAGCACATCTGGATAATATACAGATTGGACTTCCCAAATCTTGTTGAATTCAGATTGCAAGTCTGAACGATAGAAAACGGGCTTATTCTTTTTCCCTTTTTTAAATAGGTCAAGCAGGAGTTGGCCCGGCGTAAGATGCTCATCATACATCTTCTTTGCGATATCCATTCCATCTATCAATTCTCCTTCCTCAGCATCCTTGATTTTCCGATTGCTTTTGTAGCCACGCTTTTTGTTGATCATCATCAGCACACGTGCAAAATCTTCTAAAGAGATTTCTTCCTCAACGGCTTTGGCACGGGCACGATAGGTGTTGAAAGTGGAACGATTACCCGATTCAGCCAGCAGAGTCTCCTCAGTAATGATTCCATTTTCTATCATGCATTCAATGAGATTTTTTCTTCGAAGTTTGTAGCGTTGAAGATTGCGGTGCATACTACGCTTCATCCTTCTGTCGGCATTTGTTGTAATAGACTTTCCTTTTTCAAAATTAGTCTTTTCATCTACGGTTAAAGGGTTGACACGCACCCCCAGGCGAATAATGGAAGATTTCTCTGAGTCATTTTCTTTTTCATTTACTATCGCCCAGCCAATACTATTAGTTCCTAAATCAAGGCCAATAATCTTTTTCATAAATGTGATTTCTAGTTAATTCGTTTCAAAATTACAATTTTATTCCGAAAAATTTTGTAAATATGAAAGATTTTTTTATTTTTGCGTACTAATTTTCTGCAAATCACAATAAGGATTATTCCGTTGTGAAAACATTAGGTTCTGGTCCATCGTCCTTAACGGTGGACTTTTTTGTTGGGCATACTAACGCCTCTTGGATTATAATATAGGACTCTTTTCCCTATTTCACCGGAAAATTGAAGAAGGTGGTGGGGTAGGGCTCGTTTTTCAGGGTGAAGTGCCACCACTCGCTGTTGTAGGTCTTGAAGCCGTGGCATGAGCGCCACAGGGCCAAGATGCCACATTTTGGTGGCTTCGTTCTCCAGTTGTTTGTAAGTGTCGGACGAATAAATCATTCTCATCGCTTCAACGATGCTTATGTTCTTGTCTTCTGACAACATATCTGCAAGCCATGCCACTTTTGATGGCAGGAGAAGATACAGATTGTCCTGAGTGATGGCCAAATTCATCGTGTCACCTCCTTTGCTTCAATGAACGTCAACGTCTTCAATGCTGTTTCAGTGTGAAATAGGTATTGATCAACAAGTTTGTAAGTCTTTAGTTCTGCTATCAACTGTTGTTTGTTAATCAATCCGCCCTCATAGAGCGCGAAAGCTGCATATACACGGTCGTTTGCGACGGGGCCATAAACAATGTCGTATGAATGAGTAAACCCTTTTTGCGTGCGGTTCTGCATCACAAAGTCAACCCACTCCTCTGTAGGAGAATAGAATACCAAACAATTCAGTTTACGCAATGATGCTCTGTCAAACTCAAATGTATTGACATATCCGAGGCTCGCTTCATTTTCACTCATTCGCCTGAGCACCCATTCTTCAGCCTGCTTATACGAAGTTGTCGCATAGAAACCACTGCCATAGTCGAGTGTGCGGTTCGACTTCCGCAGTTCGGGTCTGGCAACTATTTCGATGCTACCGTGATATATTCTCATACTCTTTTTCTTTTCGCAGTTTTATAAATTCGTCGATGTCCTCCAGAATCCACTGGCGGCTTTGGGTATGAAGGATTTCATAATGCTCACTCAGATAGTCAAGCACTTTATGCTCATCCAACAGTCGCATGGCTTCAACGCCGGTTAAATGCTTCGCGTTCTTATACTGCTCAATGCAGAAAGACACGAAATAGGCTATATCCTGTTTTTTCTTGTCCATACCTATTCTGTTATAAGTTCTCTCTTTTCGCAATCAAGCAATTTCGCTATTTTGTCAAGAGTCTGCAAGTCCGGCTGAGAGGTGTTCGTACACCATTTGCTTACCGTAGATGTATTTTTCCCCAACTGTTCTGCCAGCCACCTGCTCGTTCTTTTTTTCTCGACCAGCATCACTTTGATTCTGTTTAAATCCTTCATTATTCAAACTAATTTGTTTTCAACGCAAATATAGTGGTTTTTGTTGGATATGCAAAATATTAGTGCTGATTTTCTTACGATTTCCTGAACCCTTTCTCACACGCACAATCTCTCCGCAATTCCAAATTTTTATCCAAAATAGATTATCCAAAATGGATAAAATTAGAAAAATGGAAACAAATGGCTTTTGCTGCCCGTATGCGCTACTCGTTGCGGGGCTTCAAAAACTCTCTTGCCTCACCTTATTTTAATTTGAATACAATAGGCAAGCAGTACTTCGATTTCTTGCTTTTACCATTCATTTTTGCGGGTATCCATTTGGGCATGAGACCGACCACGCGCAAAGCTTCGGCATCAAGTTCCTTGTCGAGGCTCCTTACTACTTTGGGGTCACTGATGCTGCCGTCGGCATTGATGGTGAAAGTGACGACCACGCGGCCTTGGGCACACCCTTCAAAATTGGCTGGATAACTTACGTTCTGGTCGAGAAAATCCAAAAGAGCCTGCGTGCCGCCAGGGAAGGAGGGCTGTTGCTCGGGGTCATAAAAGATTTTGCTTTCAGCAACCTTGCTCCCTGCCGCTGTCGTGGTTCGGGTGGAATCCAAATCAAGCATCTGGCTCTCACAGGCCGTGAAAATGGACAGGCTAATGCATGCGCCTACTATGGTCTTGAATATCTTTCCGTTTCCCTTCATGGTATTTCTGCTTCAATGATCTTTTAGGTTGATGACTGAGAGGAAGATGGTTCACCTATCTTGAAAGCGACAGGCCCCAAAACACGAATATGCTCCCGGATGGAGTGCTTATTTGTGGAATTTGAAGTGGTCGAAGCCTTGGCCATAGACACCAATCACGCGGCTCTGGCTGACGAAAGCGGTGGGGTCTACATCGTTGATGATGTGGAAAATCTCACTCGACTGGCGCTTCTTGGCCAACACGAAGAGCATCTTGATGTGATGGCCTGAGTAGAATCCCTGCGCATCGAGCACGGTGACGCCACGGTGGGGCTCCTGGTTGATGCGGCGGGCGATCTCCTCGTAGTGGCTCGAGATGATGAAGAACTGCACCGAACTGCGGCGTGAGTTCACCACCTGGTCGATGCAGAAGGCGGTGACGCAAAGCACCACATAACCGTAAATCACCTTCTCGAAGTCGTGGAACACGAGATAGGAGCAAGTGATGACGAGAATGTCGCAAAGCAGAATCACACGTCCCAAGGAGATGTCGCGGTATTTGTTGACAATGGCTGCTACGATGTCGGTGCCTCCGGTGCTTCCATTGAACGACAGACCCAATCCCACGCCGGCGCCACAGAAAATGGCCCCGATGATACTGGCCATGAAGGGCTGGTCTTGCAGCAGGTGCATCTGATAGCCCAGATCGGTGAGATACGACAGCAGCAAGGTGAGCACGCCAACGGCATAAATCGTCTTCAGACAGAAGCGGAACCCAAGAACCTTGAGCGCTATCAGCAGCAGGATGGCATTGATGCCGAAGTAGCTCACCTGCACGGGCACCTCCATGCCCCAGAACAACAAGGAGGAAATACCCGCCACGCCACCTGTCGTGATGTCGTTGGGAAGCAGGAAGAGCGTCCACCCCATGCCATACGCCATCATGCCGATGGCGATCATCACATAGTCGAAAAGCTCAGAGTGCAGGATTCTCTTGATGGCAGATTTGCGCTGCTCAGCCGAATTGGATTGGTTTGTCATGTTCTTTTCAATTTCTCGCTGCAAAAATACGATATTTTTTTAGTATCAGGCCAAACAAGCATATTTAAATTTTTAGGAGTTGCAGGAGTTCAGGAGTTGCAGGAGTTCAGACATTACTCTTTTTTCATGGAGTTGCAGGAGTTCAGACATTACTCTTTTTTCATGGAGTTGCAGGAGTTGCAGGAGTTCAGACAATAGCCTGAATTCCCCCGTTGAGCTCAAAGACCGTTTGTGGTGGTAGTGTCTTACTCGTAGCGGATGGCCTCGATGGGGTCGAGGCGGGCGGCTTTCTTGGCCGGATACCAGCCGAAGAACACGCCGGTGAGGGTACACACCGCGAAGCTCATCACGATGCTCCACGGCTGGATGTAGATGGGCCAGTGGGCGAGCGAGTTGATGGCATACGACAGGCTCACCCCCAACAGCACCCCGATGATGCCACCGGTGACACTCAGCATGATGGCCTCGATGAGAAACTGGTTGAGAATGTCGATGCCACGTGCTCCCACACTCATGCGCAGGCCGATCTCGCGGGTGCGTTCCGTCACGCTCACATACATGATGTTCATGATGCCGATGCCTCCCACGATGAGCGAGATGCCAGCCACCGCACCTAATAAAATGGTGAGCATGTCGGTAGTGGAGTTCATCATGCTTGCCAACTCTTCCTGGGAGCGGATGTTGAAGTCGTCATCGTCGCCCGGTACGTCATCCGTGGCCTCTCTCAACTTGTGGTTGCGGCGCAATATCTCGCTGATCTCCTCGGTGGCCTTCTCGGTGACCCCCTCGGTGATGGCCGAGCACTGGATGCCACTGAGGTAGGTCTGTGCTAAGATGCGCTTCATCACTGCCGTATAGGGAGCCAGCACCAGGTCGTCCTGGTCCATGCCCATCGAGTTGTAGCCTTTCTTCTTGAGCACGCCCACCACGCGGAAGGGAATCGACTTGAAGCGTATCACCTTGCCGATGGGGTCGACGCCTTCGCCAAAGAGGTTGTCGACCACGGTCTGGCCGAGCACGCACACCTTGGCGCTCGTCTTGATGTCGGCATCGGTGAACATCTCGCCGTCGGAAACCGTTAGTTGGCGAATCTCAAGATAGTCCTGGTTCACGCCATAGACCGACGATGGCGTGTTGTTGTTGCCATAGATGAACTGTCCGGCGCTCTGCACCATGGGGCTCACCGCCTTCACATAGGTGCAGCCCTCCTTGATGGCCTCGTAGTCGGCCAGCTTCAGCGTCTCCATCGACGAGGCATCCTGGCGCACGCCGCCACGCATGTCGGCCCCCGGCGAGATCATGATCATGTTGGAGCCCATCTCCGAGATGTTGGCCTGGATGCTCCGCTTGGTGCCTTGCCCGATGGCCAGCATGGTGATGACCGACGCGATGCCGATGATGATGCCTAAGGCCGTGAGAAACGACCGCGTCTTGTTGGCGGCGATGGCCCGGAGGGCTATTTTGAAAAGGTTGGCAATGTTCATGGTGACAGTAGTTTATTCGTCGGAGTTGGCCGGAAGTGCAGCCAGCCCTTCCTCGGCAGAGAGGATGTTGTGGTTCAGGTCGTCGCTGATCACCCGTCCGTCGCGCAGCATGATGTTGCGGCTCGAGTAGTTGGCGATGTCGGGGTTGTGGGTGACGAAGATGATGGTGCGGCCCTCGGCGTGGAGCTTCTGGAAGAGGACGAGAATCTCGAAGCTGGTGCGCGTGTCGAGGTTGCCGGTGGCCTCGTCGGCAAGAATCACGGCAGGGTCGTTGACGAGGGCGCGGGCGATGGCCACACGCTGCATCTGTCCGCCCGACATCTGGTTCGACTTGTGGTAGAGGCGGTCGCCAAGGCCTACGGCCTTCAGGGCCTCCACGGCCTTCTCGTGGCGCTGCCGGGCGGTGGTCTTGGGCAGCAGGTTGTAGTTCTGGAAGATGAAGCCTATCTTGCGGTTGCGGAGCACGGCGCGCTGCGACTTCGACATCTTGCGCACCGACACGCCGTCGAGGAAATACTCGCCGGTGGTGGGGGTGTCGAGACAGCCCAGCTGGTTGAGAAGGGTTGACTTGCCGGAGCCCGACTTGCCCATGATGGTGACGAACTCGCCCTCGTAGATTTTGAACGACACGCCACGGAGGGCATGGACGGTCTCCTCGCCCACGATGAAGTCGCGCTTCACGTCTTGCAGTTCGATGACAACTTTTCTGTTCTCCATAGATGATGGACGATGGCTTGGCGTGAGTTACTTCTTGTTGTTGTTATTGTTGCGGCGGGGTGGACCGGGCGCGAACGGACTGCGCTCCTCTCCATTGCCCTGAGGCTCCTCCTCGGTGGTCACCACCACTTCTGAGATGACCTCCATGCCACGGCTCACGCCACTCACGATCTCGGTGTTGGTGCCGTCGGTCTGGCCCAGTTTCACGGGGTGCGCCTTCAGCACGTCGCCCTCAAGGGTCCACAGCTTGTTCTTGCCACTGCAGTCCACCATCTTGCGCTGCTTGCCAATGGTCTCCTTGGTGGGCGTAAAGCGCAGGGCCTTGGTGGGCACGCAGAGCACGCCGTTGCGCTCGAATGTGTAGATGGTGACGCTGGCGGTGAGGCCGGGCTTGAGCTTCAGCTGCGAGTTGGGCGCGCTGATCACCACCTCGTAGGTCACCACATTGTTGGTAGTCGTGGCTTCCTGCCTCACCTGGGTGACGGTTCCATGGAAGGTGTCCTCGGGATAGGCGTCGACGGTGAACGTGACACGCTCGCCTGCCTTCACGCCACCGATGTCGGCCTCGTCGACATTGGCCACCACCTGCATGTTGGTGAGGTCCTTGGCGATGGTGAAGAGCTCGGGGGTGTTGAAGCTGGCGGCCACCGTCTGGCCTTCCTCTACCGACTTCGACAGGACGACGCCGTCGATGGGCGAGGTGATGGTGGCATAGCCCAAGTTGGTCTGTGCGCGGCGCACGGTCTCGGCAGCCTGGTTCACCTGCTCCTGGGCCTGACGGTAGGAGAGCTGGGCGTTCTCGAAGTCGTCGGCACTCACCAGCCCCTTGTTGAAGAGGGTCTGGTAGCGCTTGTAGTTGGCCTCCCTGTAGTTGAGCGTGCTTTGCGCGCTCGAGAGGTTGGCCTTGGCGGTGTTGAGCTCGCTGGTGAGGTTGGTCTTGTCGAGCTCGGCTATCACCTGGCCTTTCTTCACCACGCTGTTGTAGTCGACATAAAGGTGCCGCACGATACCCGACACCTGCGTACCCACGGTGACCGATGTGACAGGCTCAATGGTGCCGGTGGCGGTGACGCTGTTGCGAAGGGTGGTCTCCTCCACCTTCACGGTGCTGAAGTTGATTACCTCCTCCTTCTTGTCTCCAGAGAACATCCAGAATGCCGCGGCGGCGATGGCCAGGAGAATGACGAATATCCAGATTTTGCTGATTCTGTTCTTTTTCATTTCTTTGTTGTTATTGGTATGTGTCAGGTGGTGCAATGCTTATTGGACCATCAGGGGACGTTGGTAAAACTTGAGCATGTAGATGTTGAGGATGGTGGTGTACTTGCTCTCGAGTTCGTTTTGCTGCGCCTGCACCAGGTTGGTCTTGCCGGTCATCAGTTCGATGATGTTTTTCAGACCGAGCCGGAACTGCTCGCTGAGCAGCTCATAGCTGGCCTCCTGGCTGGCGGTGGCCACTTGTGCCGCCTTGAACTTGCTCTGGTTGGTGGTGGCGTTTATCCAGAAGGTCTCGATGGTGTTGTGGAGCGTCTTCTGCTTGTCTTTCAGGTCGAGCAGGTTGAGCTCGCGCGACAGGCGGGCCTTGTTGACGGCGGTCTTCGTCTGCCGGTTGTCGAGGATGGGGATGGAGAGGGCGGCGCCCACGGAGAGGTCGAAGTTGGTCTTGAGCTGATGGGTCCAGCTGTCCTTGCTCATCGACGTGGTGTTGGTGCCGGCCGAGCCCGTCAGGCTTACCGTGGGCCTCTTGCCCGCCCTGGCGATGTCGATGCTCACGTCGTTGCTCTCGATGGCCAGGAGGCTGCTCTTGATCTCAGGACGGTTGTCGAGGGCGGCCATGTAGACGGTGTTGAGGGCGGGAATCTCCTCGAGGGCCTGGGCGTCGGTGAATTGCGGGATGGCCACGTCGAAGTCGGTCACGTCGGTGAGCTCGAGCTGTTGCTTGAGTTGGAAGATGTAGTTCCTCACGTTGCTCTCAGCCACCACGATGTTGTACTCGTCCTGGGCGCGCTGGGCGGTGAGCTGGGCCAGGTCGGCACGGCTCATCTTGCCCACGTCGACCATCGTCTGGCCGCGCTGCTCGTTGAGCTTGCTGGTCTCCAGGCTCTGCTTGCTCACGGCGATGGCCTCGGTGGTGTAGAGAATCTGGACGTAGAGCTGCACGATGCGCTCCTCGATGGAGCGGGCGGTGGTCACCGAGTCGACCTGTGCCTTCTGCGCCGTAATCTCATTAAGCTTGATGCGGTTCCTATTGCGGTTGCCGTTCCACACCACCCAGTTGGCGTTCACGCCATAGCTGCCGTTGTAGTATACCTTGTCGATGCTCGACTGCACATAGCCGTTGGCCACCGTGCTCTTTCCCGTCGAGATGAAGGGCCGGTAGATGGCGCTCTGGTTGGTGGAGGCGTTCATCGAGGGCAGGAGCTCGGCTTTCGACTGCAGCACGTCTTCCTCGGCCGAGAGCCGCTGTATCTCGTTTTTCTTGAGTTGGATGTTGTGCGTAAGGGCATAGTCGATGCACTCCTGCAGGGTCCATTTCTTGCCCGTGTCTTGTGCGGATGCAGGCAGTACTGCCATCAGCAGCAACCCCATCCAGGTCATAACGGTTTTATTCATAGAGATGTTTTTTCGGCTTGTTGAATGTGATAAATTGTCACTTTTTTGTCTATCTTTCGGCAAAATTAGTAATTTAATTGGTAATGGGGAAATAATGCTGTCGTTCTTTCGGCCTTTTTTCAACGAATCATGGTTTTTGAAGCACGAAAATGATTATTTTTTATACCGTTTCATAAAATATGTGTATCTTTGTGGCTCGTGGTGAAGATGCTGCGCTTCCGAACTTCTTGAATTCGGACTATTGTCTGCTACTCCTGAACTTCTGAACTCCTTGAAAAATTGGAGCGAATGCGAAACATAATTGACAAAGACAAAATACATGGAAATGAAACTCATGAAGCAACTATGGATGATGGCCGCCATCCTCTTTCTCTGCGGCGCAAGTGTGACGGGATGCAAGGAAAAGGCTCCCGAGCCACAACCCGAGAGCGACGACGTGGTGGAGGAGGAGAGCTATCTCATGACCATCGACCGCTATCTGACCGAGAATATTGGCAAGCAGTATGCGCCCGGACAGGTGTGCATACCCAGCTACACCGTCATCGATGTGGACGAGAGCCAGACCGACGATATCAAGGTCTGGGGCGACTTCTGGGTGTTCAACTACAACCTCTCGGGCGACACGCTGAAGACCGTCTCGGGTGGAAGCCATCCCGGGCTCATCCACTTGCAGCAGGCAGGAAAGGGGTATGAGGTGAAGGCCTTCGACGTGGTGGCCGATGGCAGCGACAACCTGGAGAGCGCCAAGAAAATTTTCGGCGACAAATACGACCAGTTCCACGACATCAACAGCAATGCCAAGAAGCGTGAGGCCGTCAGGGCCCGCATGATAGCCGACTATGTGAAGGCGCACCAGATTTCGGCCACGATGTTCCAGGATTATGGGTGGCCTGTAGTCGCCCTGCCCCTCAACTGAGGTTTTTTTAAAAAAAGGTCCTTAGGGTCCTTAAGGTCTTTATTGACTTTAAGGACCCTAAGGTTGATAAGGGTTGGAGTGATGAAGTGGAGGCGGAATGATTGACCTTGCTGAATCATTCCTCGTCGGGTACATAGATGATGCGTCCGTCGTCCAATTGGTAGGCTGTGCCGATGCGGCGTCCTTGGTTTCCATCACCATCTGTCTTCTCTCCAGAGGCTTTGTAAGTGTTGATTTCCTTGCCTTCTTTCATGATGATTTCCATGTTTTCCTTCCCGGGGTTCTTCACGATGGTGAAATCTTCCTGACCGAAGACCTCGGCCATGTTCATGTGCATGACCATCGCCACCATCAGCGATACGGCAAAGACCATCGCCACGTCGAACAGGTTGACCACCACGCTCAGCGGGTCGTTGTCATCGTCTTGCAGCAAAGTGCTCCTACGCTTCCTTCTCATGGCACTCCGTATAAATGCGTGACACAAATTCAAGGTTGTTCACGTCCTTGGCATACCAGCGGGTTTTCAGTTGCTGGGTGAACAAACCTACGGCACTGATGACCAGTCCGACGACGGTGGCGGAGAACACCACCTGCATGTTGTAGGCCATGCCCGAGATGTCGCCTGTGGAAAGGCCGACAAGAGCAGGCGACATGGAAATCAACGTACCGATGAGGCCCAGCACCGGACCGAGTTTGGTGAGCAGCCTTGAAAGGTTCACATCCTTGGCCACTTCCGTCTCATAATGCGTGATGAGATAGTCGGTATAGGCTTCGTCGGCAGGATGGTCGAGAATGTCGGCCAGGTACTCGGTAAAGAGGCTGTCGTGCTTCTTGGGCAGGATATCGCGCAGCGAGCCGATACTTGCCGGCTGGAGTTGCTTGATGACCGTGGCCAGCCGGCGGTTGTTCCTCCTCCTGACCATGAATTGATTGTAGGTGCTGCCAAGAAGCACCAAAGCCCGGATGAAAAACACGATCAGCAAGATGATGTCGGGAATGAGCAGCGAGTTGGCTATCCCGAAAAGCATTTTTGATATTAATTCCATATTTTTTTGTTATTCCTTGATTTCCATTTCAACTTGCTTCCGATGAAGCCTACGGCCACAACGATGGCGGCCGCCCCCAGGGTGAGCGCCGCCGATGTCCAGTCGACGGCGCTCACGTTGGAGCGATAGACGATTTCACCGTTCTGTGTGAGCAGCAGGCTGAGCACACACACCATCACCGTAAGCCATAAATGAGCCTCGATGCGCAGGTCTTTTGGCGGCAACAGCCATCTTGCCAGTGCCGCACACAACAGCGACACGGCTATCACGGCAAAGGCATAAATCAGGCTGGTGGTGGAAAAATCCATACCCACTTGGAGGAATAGAAGCTTGGTGAGGCCATAGAATACGACGGGGAAGACCAACAGGCTCGGGTAGGCATGGAGCAAGAGCCTGATGAGGCGTCTCCGTGGTCTCTTTCCGTCGTCGGTGAAGCATGAGAAACAGTACATCACGCCTATGGCCGATTCCAATGTCACGATGATGGCCATGCCTTGAAGCACGTCTTCACGATGCAGCCAATTGTTGATTTGTGTCTTTGACTGAACCATGGCGTAGTCGATGCTCCAATAGGCGAAAGCACCCAACAACAGTGCGAATGCCAGTCGTGGCCAAAAAGTCCACAGGCTTGTTTTCATGGCGCAGTTGAGCACGACCAGCATCATCAATATGAAGATAAGTATTTCCATGTCACTCTTCTGTCTTGCTTTTGCGACGCAACAACATCATCAATCCTGTCAGCAAGACGACCACCACGATGACAGCGGCAATCACCATCGTTGGCGACGAACCTATGTGACCAGAGGCCCCGTCGACCTTCTCCAGCACCATGTTCTCGCTGCGCTGTCCTTTGGCAAATGCCATTTGCCGCTTGTATTCCTTTCCTGCCTCGCCAGAGAGCCGGCTCTCCACAAAATGCTGAAGCGGCTGATTGTTGCATACGAAATCTGTGCATGCGGCACCACCTTCCTTTGTGATGTCGGCATGGAGCTGGGCTGTCGCGCTGAGCTGCTCGTCGGAAGGCTTCCAATAACCCTTTCGTGCGCTCTCGAGCATCACCGCCGTCATGGATTGGAATGCCGCCGGGTTCTTCTGCAACATGAAATCCTTGATGCCAAGATGTTCTTCATCGGCCACATACATCCTATAGAGGTCGTGGTAGACATTCTCGTCGAGAGAGGATGGACGGGTGACAGACCATCCGAAGATGTTGCGGAACATCTCGCCGAACATTTGTGCCGTACCTTCGTCGCCCTTCATGCGCTCCTTTACAAAAGCGGGGTTGAGCAGTGTGGTGCGCATCTCCACGTCAACAGCCTCCTTCACGTCCTGCATCCTTGGGTTGGAGCGGTTGCGGTAGTCGGCCATCAGCGCATCGGGTTCCTTGCCAGTCAAGGCTTTCACCGTCATCGAAAGCCCTCCCGTGAATTCATACACATGGTCGAGCGAGATGGGACCCCAGGTGTTGCTCTGCCGGGGTTGCACCACGACATCGGTCTGCTTCAAGGCCGCCTTGAACAAATCCTTCTGGCAGGCGCCCCAGTTCTGCTCGTCGCCATAAGCGGCACACATGTTGTTGAGGTATCCGTTGGTCAGCTCCTTTGTGTCCGTCCATTGGCCGCTCCGCTCTATGTAGTTCATCATCCCTGTGCTGTAGCCATTGTTGACGGGGCCGAAAACCCTCAGCGAAGACAACTCTCGTGCCTTTTGGGGTGTCACTCCCTTGTCGATGAGCTCCTTTTCCTGTGCCAGGGTGCCCTCACGCACGAAGTTGGAGTCTTCTTTCTCGGCCGACACCAACTGTATGGCCTCCGTGATGAGTTTCAGGCGTGAGTCGGCGATGTCGCGCAACTGTCCGCTCACTTGGACTACGACATCCACACGGGGCCGACGGAGGTCTTTGGCCGGCACCACCCTGAGACTGCCTATGCGCCCCTGGCTGTCGCGCACGGGTTCCACCCCCAGCATCCATAATGCTTGTGCGATGGTGGCGCCTCCGGTGGTGATGAACTCACCAGCCCAGAATGTATAGCACACCTTTTTGGGGTAGGCTCCATGCTGCTTCTTGTATTGCGCCAGGGTGGTCTCGGCCAACCGTTTCCCATCCTCCCAAGCCTGGGCGTCGGGGGTGTTGTCGGGGTTGATGCTGAACATGTTCCGTCCCGTGGGCAGCACATTCGGATTCTGTACGGGGTCGCCTCCAGGAGCAGGAGCGATGCTCCCACCGTTGAGCGCCCGTATCATGTTGTCGAACTCCGCTTTCGTGGAATGGAGAATGAGCGTGGCTTCCTCTGACGTACGGTAGGTGGAGAGCACTTGCCGACGGGCTTTTGGCAGGTAGTGGTGCGCCACGAAGGCGTAGTCGCGTGCCTGTTTGTCGGTGATGCGCCCTTGCTGTTGGTCTTTCCGCGCCATGTCGTAGGCAAGCGGGTCGGCATTCATGGCGAGGATGGTTTGCCGGAGCTGTTCGTCGGTGTAGGGCTGTCCCATAGTGTAGAATGCACCCTGCATCTTCTCGTTCGACAGTTCCTCCAGATGGGCATCGATGCGCTCCAGCTCTTCCAGCGTATAGGGCTTGGTGGGCATGCTGTCGAGCGAAAGGCTGCGATGCAGCCCCTCGTTGATGATTCTTCTCTTGATGTCTGTCACCAATGCCAGGTTGGTGCCCCCAGTCTCCACTGCTTTGTGCACATCGTTGAGCAGTGTGGCATATTTCTGCCGCATGCTGCTCTCGGCGTATGGAGGGGTGAGATAGGTGAGCAACGCGGCATGGCTGCGCCGCTTGGCGATGACCGCCTCGCCGATATTCCCCGTCGTATAATAGTAGAAATGAGGCGTCGCTCCTATCAGCTGGCTGCTCCAGTCCTGCTTCCTCATTCCGGCATCGCGCCCTGGCGTGAACTCCAGGTTCCCGTGTGTCCCGAAATGGATGAGCGCATCGGCCACGAAACCTTTCTGCACATACAGGTAAGGCGCCAGGTAGCTGTGTGGCGGCGGCACTTCCACACCATGCACGAGCTTGAAGTCATCGTCGCCCAAAGCCGGACGTGGCTGAGGGAACAGCAGCACGTTGCCATACCTCAGGCAGGCCACGGCGATGCTGTCGCCGTGAGCGAGGAGGCTGCCAGGAGCCTTTCCATAACGTGCTGTCACCTCGGCATATTTCTCCGGTGCAAGCACCTCCTTGGCCCATTTCTCATACTCGGCCGTTGACAACCACACCGGATGCCCTTTGCGCATATACTCCTGTTGCGCACCCTTGGCATACGAGCCGAGCACCAGTCCTTCTGTCCTCACCTGTCGCGCAAAGGCTTCGAGGCTGCCTGGCAAGCCCGACACGTCGTACCCCTCCTGGCGAAGACGGAGAAGGAAGTTGTACATCGAGGGGATGACCTCCATGCCGCTTGCCAGCAAGGCATCTTTGCCCGGACGTTTGAAATAGCCGATGGCAATGCGCTTGTCCTTGTTGGGTTTTGTGCGCAACGAGAGATAACGGCAGGCGTAGTCGACAAACATCTGGCAACGTTCCACCTCGGCAGTATGTTTGAAGAAACCCTTCTGGTCCTTGTTCTGTGTGCCGATGCAGAAAGGCGCTATGCCGCCATCAATCTCTGGAATGACAATGCGTGCGTTCTTCGAACCGCTTGCCATGGGCTTCGACTCATTCATCCAGTCGTCGTGACTGCAAGAGAGCGGGTAGGGTGCGAGAAGCGGTATGTTGTGCTCATTGAGCCAATGCACGAGGGTGTCGTTGCCTATCCTTCCCATCGCCATGTAAACCACCGCGTCGGGCTTGAGGCTGCGCAGCATCTTTTCGCGCTTTTTTCCCATGGCCGTCAGAGGATACACGTTCATCCCTCTCTGCGTGAGCATCGATATCAGCGTGTCGACATGCTCCCTGTTGCCTTCCATGGGGAAGGATATGCCAGAGATGAAAGCCACCTTTGGACCTTCCTGATGATACATGCCTTTTTCTTGCAGATAGGCCGTCAGCTCGTCAGCCGTCTTGAAATAGCGTCCGTACTCGCGGTGGTAGTACATGTTGGCCGGCACTTCCACGGGGGCGTCCACCTGTTGGTCGCCCCAGCGGTGGGGGGTGGCAATGTGGCGCAGGTAGCGCAGGCCGTTGCGGTAGTTCTGCCGGTTGTCGTTGTTGAAATAGCGTTGGAGCGTGGCTATCTGACCGTCGGTGAGATTGCGGTTCTCTACAAAGTCGCTGGAGCGCAGCGTCTTGGTGAAGATGGGAATGCCTTTCCCCGCTGCCTGCTCGATTTCCGCCATCTGCCCGTCGCTCAGGAAAATGCGGCGGGCATAGACGATGATGGCGTCGAAGTCATCGATGTCGTGCATCTCATCGGCTTCCATGCACGTGACCTTGATGTGGCGGGAGTCGTTGTTGAGCACGAAGTCGGCCTGCTGCGCCTCCAGCGCATTCACAACGAGTATGCGCGTGGGCGACATCCAGTGATGCCATGCGGCATAGCCTGCCATGCCCAGGATGATGGACACGGCTACCCAGAGAAGCCATTTGAGGTGCTTCATTATTTGTTGAACTGTTTTTTGATATGCTCGATATAGATGTCTTGTATTTCAGGCACTTCGCCGAGGCCCTCGATATGCAACACCACCTGAAGCCCTTCTTGCTCCAACGTCTCCTTCCATTCCTTGGAGATGTCGTTTTGGGCATGGTCGCCAGCCACGAAGAGGAACGGCACCAGTGTCACTTTCCGGCCTTTGGCCGCCTTGATGAGACGGATGGCATCCTCTTGTGTGGGATAGCCCTCGATGGTGCTCACATGGCAATTGGCATTGCCCGATGCCTTGAGCATATAGTCGAGCTGTGAGTAGAGCGCTGTGGCGGGGGTGGGCGTGCCATGGCCTACCAGCAGCAGATGCTCGCGTTTTTTCATGTCGACGGGATGCCGGCGGGCCAGGATGTCGGCCACATGCATGGCGTCCTCCACGTCGTAAAGCAATGGCTTTCCGATGGTGATGTCGGTGAAAAAGGGACGCAACTGCTCGACCTCACGCCTGAGCAAATCCATCTCCACCCCATCGATAATGTAGGTGGGCTGGATGATAATCCGGGTGTATCCATCGGCACGGAGCCGGAAAAGGGCTTCCACAGGATTGTCCTTGCTGACACCACGCGACTTCAGCCGCTTGACGACGATGCGTGAACTGTAGCTGTCGCGCACCTCCATGCCGGCGAAGGCCTGCCGGGCTTTCGCGTTGATGGCCTCAATGGTCTTGGCGCGTGTGTCGTCGTAGGTGGTGCCGAAATGCACCATGAGGATGGCGGTGGGAGGCTCAACAACGTCCTGTGCGCGGACAGATGCCGCGCACAGGATAATGGTGATGAATAAGAAAATTCGTCTCATTGCTTGGTAATGGTTAGTCCTCCACAAGACGGATTTGCTCGAAGTAGTAGCCTTCGGCCACGTCGACACCCTTGGTCACCGCGCCGGTGGCGACATCATAGACATAGACGCAGGGGGCTGCATTCTGTGTGTTGACACCGAAGAACACCTTGCCGGCACCCCTGTCGAATGCGGAGCGCTGTGAGAAGCGGCCACTGCTGTAGTCGATGTCGGAGCCGTTGACGGCCATGCGGGTGCGTGTGTTGGCATTGAGGTCGATGACGCTGTAGTAGTGGCTGTAGCTGTCAATCTGGTTGGCCTTTCTTGTTCCTCCCTTGCCGTCATCCTCGGTGAGGGCGTCGTTGCGTGAATAGGTGAACACCTTTCCGTTGCCGAGATATTGTGCGGTCAGCAATTTGCCGTCGGAGTTGGGGAATCCGTTATAGCCTGCGTCGAAGTTGTAGTTGCCCTTGCTGATGCGCAGCAACTTGCCTTCCTCTCCAATCTCGGTATCGCTGAAGGCGACGAGGTAGAGGTTGCCTTTCTCATCGAAGAAGGTGGTCTGCTGAAGCAGCTCTCCATAGGCAGAGCCAGCCATCTCGTTGGCCTCGCTGTTGATGATGTCCTGCTCTACAGCCATCGTGTTGGCATCGATGACGGCGATATGGAAATTAGGCTCGTTCTTGGCGGTTCTTCCCGAACCTTTCTTGCAGTAGTAGAAATAGAACAGCTTGTTGTCGCTCTCGCGGTAGGCAAGGATGCCGCTGGTGGTGAAGCTGTCGTAGCCTTCAGCTACCTGGAGGCTGAGCGTGCCCTCGCTGATGATGCTCATGTCGTCGGTGTTGAGCTTGGTCCACACGATGGCGTTCTTGTCGCCGTTGGCAGCCATGATGATGAGGGTGTTGTCGCCGGTCCAGGCGTGGCAGTACTGACGGGTATTGTAGGTGTTCTCGCGGAAGGGCTGTGCCTGCACCACCTCCATCTTGTTGTTGACAAACTGCAGTTTGACAAAACGGTCGGCCGAGACGGGCACCTGGTAATAGTATTTGCCTTTGAGAATCATCTCCATGGAGTAGTCGGCATTGATTTCAGCTCCCATGTTCTTGAAGTCGACGGTGGGCCCGCCGTCCAGGGTGGTGCGGCTCTGCATGATGGTTGTAACATCACGTCCCATACCTCCCTGCTTGCCTACCGTGACGGTGAGGTCGAAGTGGTGGGGCACATCGATAAAGGGATCTTGAATCTCGTCGAAGGTCACGTCCTGGATGTCGTTGACGTTGATCTCCAATGTCGTGCCGTCGGTCTTGAGGATTTTCATCACATACTGGTTCTGGGCATGGATGCCGAGACACAGCATCATGGTTGCTGTCAAAGCGAGTAATATTCTTTTCATAACTTTTAGTTTTTGTTTGTTGTTTTTTTACTGATTCAGGATTTTGATGCTGGTTTTTGGCATTTTCACGATGTAGAGACCCTTGCCCAGCGTGGTGAGGTCGATGTCGGCACTGCCGTTGTCGGCGATGCGGTAGGCACCCACCATCCGTCCGTCGGTGGTATAGACACGCACGACATCACCGGTCTTGGCATTTGCGATGTAGAGGTGCCCCATCTCGATGCGTGGCTTCTCTTCTGTCATCTCGAAAATGCCTAAAGGGGTTTCCGAGAAATAGTATTTGGCCACGTCGCCCAGCGATGCGGACACTTTTTCCTGGCCTGCCACAGTCACTTTCAGCTCGCCGCCCTGGCAGGTGATGACGGGCTTGTCCTGGAGGGCGATGACAGTCTGCGTGCCGTCCTTCAGGTCGAACACGACATACTGCATTCCCTCGGCGCTGGCACTGGCGGTTACCATCAGCACCAGCATGGTGAATAAGAATTTCAGTTTTTTCATCTTGTTAGTTGTTAAAATGTATGTTGGTTGGATGATTGCAAGAGGATTCGGAATTTGGCAAACAGGGCTCGGCCGGGTTTCTGCAACTTGTAGTTGTCGTAAATGGTGCGGTCGAAGAGGTTGTCGCAACTCACCGACAGGTTATAGCGCCCCTGATGCCAGGAATAGGTGGCTTGGGCGCCAAAAATGTTTTTCTCGGGTATGCGTGCCTTGGTGTCGAGAGCGCCGTAGCCTTCCCATGAGAGATAGAACCAATGCACCCACTGGTAGTCGACGCCCAGATGCAGGTGGTCGCCTTTGGCAAAAAGGTTGCGGAAATGGTAGTGCGCCTCGGCAGAGGCGAAGAACCAGGGACGGTTGGGCACGTGGTTGTTGAAAGTGACGGAGGGCTTGCCGTCGCTCTTGAATTCCATGCGGTCGCGCGCGTCCTGCCAGGTCACGTTGCCCACCACTTGAAGCCGCTGCTGCCAGTCGTAGCGCAACTCTCCTTCGATGCCCTTGATATGCACCGCCGGCACGTTGACGTATTGCATCATTCCTTCTTTCTCCGACACCTGTGGCTGGATGTAGTTGTCTACATGGCGCAGGAAGCCGCTCACCTCGTAGGAGAGGGTGTGGTCGTTGCTCTTCAGCGTGCCGAAGATGCTGGCATTGACATTCTCGCTCTTCTCGGGCTCGAGGGTGACATTGGCGTAGATGGTGGTTCCGTTGCCAAGCAGTTCCCTGGCGAGCGGCAACCTGACGCTGTGCTCATAGCTGGCCTTGACCGACAGCGGTTCCATCAGCTGGAAACGGAGTCCCGCTCCCCATCCTAAGTCGTTCTGGGTGTTGGAGCCTTGGACGTCCCTCGAACCTGTTACCGTAGGGATATCTGTCTGTTGAATGTCGAGATGGTTGATGTAATCCTTGATGAAGAAGGTGTTGGCCATCCTCCCTCCGAAGAGCGACTGGTTGTAGGCCAGTCCGAGAATATGTTTTTCAAGGATGTCGTTGGCAGGCTCGAAACTCTTGTCCACCTCGTCCCATCGGTCATTTCCTGTGCGGTTGAGGGCATAGCTTAGGTTGACAAGATGTCCTTCGGCAAGACTGTAGGTGAGGTCGGCGCGCCCGATGGTCAGCGGTCGCTTGTAGTGGCGCAGTGAGCGTGCCCTGCCGGTGATTTCGTTGCGTGAGCTCTTGATGAATTCGCCGTTCCAATTGTATTTCCGATAGGTGGTGTCGACGGTTTCAGAATGGTCCCACGTATGCGAGAGCGACAGGGTGGCGCTGAGGTTGGGCAACAGGAAATGGCGTTTCTGGTAGTTGGCGAATATGTTCCACGCCTTGGTGTGCCTTTCTGCTTCGCCCACCACCTTGGTCTGTATCTGGCCGGTCTGTATCTCCTTTTCCACCTTGTTGAAAGAGGCTCCGACAAAAAAATCATCGGCCCACCACTTGTCTCTCACGCCCACTTCCAATTGTCCGAGGAAGGAGAGATAGTCGTCGTGGAAACGCCTGCGGTCGGCTGCCACATACTCGCGGCTTTCCTCGTCCCACACTTCGACCCCCTTCATCATATAGTCGTTTTTGGAAGAGTTGATTCCAAATGTGGGACGGATGGTGAGGCCGTTGCGCAGCACGTATTGTCCGTTGAGGTCGCCTTTGTGGGTGTGATATGAACCGATTCCGTAGGAGGCGTCCAGGTAGTTGGTCGTGCGGCGGTTGGTGACAATGTTCACCGCACCCCCCAGCGCGTCGCTGCTGAGCCAGGTGGGCACCACTCCCTTGTAGATTTCGATATGCTCGATAAGGTTCACGGGCAGGCTGGCGAGTGTCACCCCCGAGCCTTTGGTGTCGAGCGGCACACCGTCGATGAAGTAGCGCACGGAGTTGCCCGACATGCCGTTGATGCTCAGGTCGAAGTCGGAGCCCACTCCGCCCTCCTCCCTGATTTTCACGCCGGCGGTACGGTCTACCAGACTGCTCAGCGAACTGATGCTACTTGCCACCGAGCGGATGTCGATGGCATTGACGGAGAAAGCCCCCTCGCGCAACCGCTGGGTTTTCGATTTGCCTGTCACCGTCACATTGTTTAAAGTGATGGTGTCATTAGTCAGACTGCCCTTCTTACTTGGTGTTTGGGCATCAACGTACAGACATGACAGGCAGACTATCAACAAAAACAGTCTTCTTATCATCATTGCAGAAATTCACTCTACTCAGCCTTATTCCCGAGGCTTTCGTTTCGTCTGTTCAGCGACATGGCAGGTTTCCTGGCTCTCTCCGAAAAGTCTGCCTTCCCAAATCTCTCAGTGGCGTTTCTTGACTTTTCATAATGGAGATGACAGTAGCGGGTACTGCTCAGGACTTGCACCTGATTCCCTCTATACATGGGTGGAACACCCAGTATCACCATAGTCGGATGCAAAAATAATAATAAATCGTCAAAAAGCAAAATATATCCTTGTTTTTATCTACAAACTGCGTGTGTTTGAGCAACTCCTGAACTCCAAGAAAAAAAGAGTAATGTCTGAACTCCTGAACTCCAAGAAAAAAAGAGTAATGTCTGAACTCCTAAACTCCTGAACTCCTGAACTCCTGAACTCCTTGAACTTAGAATTTGCAACCCAGGAAAAGGGTTGCCTGGGTGTGGTCGCGTCCATTGCTGTAGGCGTTGGGCGCGTTCACTTTATGGTGCCGCACGCTTGCCCCCACATAGGTGGCCAGGCGCGTGGCTGGAAAGCGGAATGCGTATCTCGCGCTGGCGCCTGCGGTATACTGCGGGGCGGTGAGCCATTGGTGCTCGCGGTAGAGCCATGTGTCCATCGTGGGCGAGGGATGCTGCTTGTCGGAGGGTGCCACGAAGGTGAGGTCCTCGAAGGGGTCGCCACTGCCATTGAGGAAAGTGCCCGAGAGGCTCAGCGACAGTATCCCCTTGCGCAGCAGCAGATGGCGGGTGGCCGAAAGGCCCCATTCCTGGTTGTTGAGCCGCTGCCGTCGGTAGTAGGGGTAGTCGTAGGCTGTCTGCTTGCGGTGCATCCACTGGCAGCTGGCGGTGAGCACCCATGTGGGCAGTTCGCCACGGATGCCCAGGTAGGCGGTGTAGGCCACCCGTCCCTCTACCCAAAGTTTGTTGGCCGTCTTCACCGGGTCGTAATACTCATAATACGATGCGCCGCTCTCGTTGCGCTTCTCGCGGAACGACTCGAAATGGTTGACGAGGTTCTCGGCGCCAATGCTCACATCGATGTGGTGGAGCGATGCCTTGGCACGGTAGGCCAGGCGTCCGTGGTAGTCGTAGGTATGGGAGCGGTGGAACGAATACGAGTTGGTGTATTCGGAGCGCCGCCCGTAGTAGCCCTCGCGGTAGGCCAGCGTGGCCTCGTTGGTGAGGGTGAGGCTGCGCCCCAGGTGCAGGCCCAGCTGCAGGCCGATGCCGTTGTGGTTGTTCACCATCGGCAGTTCGCGCAGTTTGTCGGTGAACCCGGAGTTGGCAAACTGCTCTGTCTCGCCGATGAACGGACCGTAGTTGATGAAGGTGACATAGGTCTTGTCCTCGCGGCCATAGAGATTGAACTTGAGGCTCTCGGTGGTGCGGCGGTAATAGTAGAAGGCGCCCACCTCTGCCACCCCGGCGACGGGCCAGAACACTCCTGTGGTGAGTGTCATGTCCATCAGCTTGTTCTTGTGGCGCAGGTCTTTGTATTTGGCGTAGTTGGCCGACGTGTAGTCGAGTCGGGCACCCACTGAGAGGCCGCGCCACACGTCGATGCCCACGCCACCCGTCAGATGGTAGGTGTCGCGGTGCTTCCTGCCCAGGTTGGTGAGCGAGTCTTCCTCCAGGTCGAAAGGCAGGCGCGAGGTGTCGATGAACGCCGAGCCACCCATCTCCTTGCCCGAGAAATTCTCGTAGCTCATCAGTCCGTAGCCCACGGCGCGGCTGCTGATGCGGTAGAACGACTCCACTTCGGCATTGGCGGTGATGGCGTCGGGAGAATCGGAGAAGTCGGTGAACCCACCCTTCGCACGGGTGAGCGACAACTGGGCGTTGGCGATGTTGTGCGAGGCAAACCGGGTGAGCGCGGCGGCGTTGCGGCTGGTGAGCCATGCGTCGGCATCCCTGACGAAGGCATAGTCGCGCAGGAGCAGGGAGTCTTGCGCGTGCGTCGCCAGTGAGGCCAACAGCAGCAGCACGGCAGTTCCACATCGCCACGCCCTGAGGCATGCCGGCAGTGCGCGCTCCGGTGATGGAGTGCGTGGGCAGATGCCGTGTGGGGTGGCGATGTGGCTGACGGATATCATAGTGAGAAATGAATTGTCGTTAGTCTCTCAGCGAGCAGCGCTGGCGCTCGTGGAAGTCGTCGGTAGAGTTGTTGAAGTCCTGGAAGATGATGTGGGCACCCTGCTTCATGCTGGCCTCTGCGTCGATGCCGCTGGGGTCGGTGCTCTCGCCCACGCCAAGGCTGTAGTCATACACCAGTTTGCCGGCATTCTCGGCCAGGGCCTCGGTGGCAGCCTTGTCGACATTGCGGTAGAGGGAATGGCCCTGGTATTTCGTGAGCCATACGGCACCACCGTCGATGTCGGCGGTGAGGCGCTTCTGGCAGTCGTCGGGATAGTCGTAGGAGAACACCTCTATGCCATCCACAATCCACTCGTTGGGAACGGCGAAGCAGGCGAAGGTCTGGGTGTTCTGTCCCTCGGGATACCAGATGTTGTTCACGTCGTCGGCCCAGGAGGCGGCGTCGATGCCCTGCGTCTGGAAGATGAAGAAGGCGGGAGAGTTCACCGAGACAGTCCAGCCGTTGCCCAGGCCAATCTCCTTGGCTTTCAGGTAGTGGGAGGTGGGAATGACGCTGGCGGGAGTGGGATAGTAGTTGGTGTGGTTGTAGCCGCTCTCGGGGTCGTACATGCAGTAGTAGTCGGGGTTGGCGTAGTTCACCGACTGCGACACGGTCTGCGTGTTGTCGATGGCGCCGTGGATGTTGACCACCACCTGTGTGTAGGGCTCGATCACCAGTGAGCCCTGGAACCACCAGATGCCATGCCATGCGGGGATGATGCCTTGCGACTCATACACCAGTTTGCCGTTCTCGTCGTAGTTGTTTGGAACCGAGGAGTAGGCATTGGCGGGGGAGCCTACGCCGAAGCAGAGGTTGTTGACCACGGCCTGCTCGCCACAGTTGTTGTAGAGGATGACACACTTGTCGAACTGGAACGACTTGCCGGCATTATTGGTGCAGCCACCATTGTAGAGTTCCTTGATGATGATTTGGTCGACGTTCTGGTCGGGCAGCATGGGGGCCTCTGCCTGCACATAGGTGATGTTGTTGATTTCGCTGGTCTTCAGTTCCATCTGGGTGCCGTCGGCCTTGGTGATGACCATTTTCCAGTCCTGGGCATGTGCGCTCACTGCCGTCAGGGCGATGGTGAGCAATGTGAGTAAAGTCTTTTTCATCTTTTATGTGTTTTTGTTGTTATTTCTTGATTTTGTAACTCTGGTTGGGGGTACGCAGGATGTAGACGCCCTGTGGCAGGGTGCTCAGGTCGATGCTCACGGTGCCCTCTTCGTTGGCCCTCGTGCTGCTCAGCATCTTGCCGTCGATGGTGTAGACGCCCACGGTGGCATGTGTGCTCAGACCCTCGAAACGGGCCTGGCCGGGAGTGAATACGGGCTTGGGACTCTCTTTGGCCATCTCGCCGATGCCCAGGGGCACTTGCTCGAAGGTGAGTTGGCTGATGCCCGAGAGGGCCGTGGTGAACTGCTCTTCGCCGGCGCTGACCACGAGGCTCTCGCCTTCATAGGTCACGGTGGGGGCGTCGGTGAGCGCGAAACGGTTGACGGTGCCGTCGGTGAGCGTCAGCACCATGCAGGTGACATTCTCCTCGGCCACACGGGCAAGCAGGGCCTGGGCTGGCAGCAGGAGCAACGTCAGGAGCGCAAAGGCTCGGAGTAATGCTTTCTTTTTCATACGCTTGTTGGTTTATATATTGATGAATGTTGTTTGTCGGCGACATTTCTCAGGGGGTTGCCCGTATTCACGGGTGCTCGGTGGCTGCTATTGCACGATGCGTTTCTTCGACATCTTCAACGACAGTTCGATGCGGTTGGCGCTGTCGGGAGAGATGACGATGAGGCTCTTCACCCCGTTGAAGATATAGCGCCACCAGGTGGTGCCCGTGGAGTCGATGTACTGCGAGTTGGTGGTGGCCTCGTAGATTCCCGGCGGCAGGTTGAACCGTGCCGTTCCCGAGGCATCGGTGGAGTCGACGTAGACCGACGAGGTGGCATCCTTCATCTCCACCCTTGCCCCACGATAGGGCTCGATGGAGTTTTCGGGGTAGACGAGGCGCACGCTCACGGGGCATATCTCCACCGTCTCGTCGTAGTCGCACGACGGCAGCAGGCCGATGGCGAGCAGGGCGAGGAGCGAGGCTGTGGCCCAAATGGCGGAGTTATGGCGATGTTTTCCCGTTTCCATATTTTTTATACTGTAGTTTCGCATTCGCTTCACTTTTAGTAGTTCAGGAGTTCAGGAGTTGCAGGAGTTCAGACAATAGCCCGAATTCACCTCGACGGGCTCAATAGTGGTTGTGGTAATGTCTGAACTCCTGAACTTCTGCAACTTCTGCACTCCTTTCAACTTTAAGTTGAGTTGTTTATATTTTCACTCTCAGTGAGAGTCCGTAATAGTAGCTGGGCACATAGGCGCTGTCGAAGAGCGACGCGTCGAGTCCGGTCTGCGACGAGTGCACCTTGCGCATGGTGTTGAAGAAATTGTTGGCGTAGAACGACACGCTCACATGGTCGCCTATCTCCTTGGTCACGCTCAGGTTGGCGGAGTAGTAGGCCGAGAGGCGGTCGGGGTTCATCACATAGGCGTAATTGGAGCGCACCACCAGCTTGGCGAGGTCGCTGTAGAGGGTGGGGTCGTTCTCCGAGGCCCATTTGAACTTCTCGGCAAAGGGGATGAGCACGCCGGGCTCCTCCCATGTGGAGTAGTACTCGGGGTAGAGGGCCACGAACTTGTCGCGGCTGGTGCCGTCGTAGGGCTTGCCGAAGAAGTCGGATTGCTCCTCGAGCACATAGCCGCGCGTGTCGTCGGGCAGTTCGCTCAGCGGCTTGCTGTAGCGCTGCAGCGAGCACTCCACCCTGAGCGACACCACAAGTCGCACCTGGGGCACGTGGGTGGTGATGGTGGCGTTGAGGTTGGTCTGCCGGGTGAGCGACCCGTTGGCGATGGCGGCCCCGGCACTGTAGTTGGCGCTGGTCACGTTGCTGCCGCGGTAGTAGCCCACATAGCCATAGAGGCGGTTGCCGCTCATGGTGGTGTTCACGCCCGTGGGGATGTCGGCGAAGAGCACGTCGTCGATGCCCTTGTACTGATAGTGGTTGCCGTCGAGGCGTATCTGGGTGCGCAGGCTGCGTATCTGTGCGAAGTCCACTATCCATTCCACGCCATAGCGGTCGATGGGCGTGCCGTTGGTGTACTGGTTGTTCACCGTATAGGTGCGGCGCTCGTTGTAGGCCAGGGTCACGGGCTGTTGTGCCCCGCTGGCGTCGCTCACGGTCACCACGCCCGTCAGGGGGTCGATGGCGTACTGCCGGTTGGCGATGTCGATGCCGATGCCCTCGAGCGACGATGGCGGTGTGTATTTGTAGGCCATGGGGAAATAGTGGTCGGTCGACATATACGAGCGGTAGGTGCGGTGATGAAAGGCCGACAGGTTGATGCGCGTGCCCTTGATGGTGGCCTCGATGCCCACGTCGGTCTGGTTGGTGTACTGCCACTTCAGGTGGGGGTTGTAGAGCGACTTGGTGGGGTAGGTGTGGTAGGCATAGAACGACTTGTTGTCGGCAGTGCTCGTCGAGGCGAAGGCCAGGCGGTCGGCATACGATGGGGTGGGGTAGAGCACCTGGAACGACGGCAGCTTCACGCTCTTGCCCCATCCGGCATGCACGCTCAGTTCGGACACCCACTGCTTGTGCTGCTGGCGCCAGAACACGTAGCGGCCGTTGACACGGGGCGAGAGGCTCTGCACCGTGCCGTAGTCGGAGCCCTGGACGATGGTGATGTCGTCGCGCAGGCCGGCGGTGAGCTCGGCCGAGCCTCTGCGCGAGGTGGGCACCACCAGCTTGTCCTCGGCATAGATGGCCACGTTGTGCATGGTGGGCAGGGCATCGTAGCGGTACTCGCGCCATGTGGGTGCCACGCGCATGTCGTCGTAGTAGGTGCCGCGGCCGTGGTTGCGGCTGCCCGTGTACTCGGTGCCGAGCATGAGCTTGTTCATGGCCTCGCCCAGGCGGCGTGCCCACTCGCCCTTCAGCTTCAGCGACCAGTTCATGGGCCGTGAGTCGTTGAACCCCTTCACATACCAGTAGCCGGTGGGACCGAGGATGATGTCGGCATCGGGCCGCACGTCGTATTCCTGGGCGATGGCGTAGCCTTCCTCGCGCGAGTGGATATAAGGTTGCGTCGAGGCGCTCGACTTGTTGGCATAGCTCTCGTTCTTGTGGTCGGAGTAGGCGAGCGAGCCGCTCATCGCGAGGTTGGTGATCCACGACTTGTTGAGCAGCCACTGCAGGCTGAAGTGGGCGCGCAGCGTGTTGTCGCGCACCTTGTGGTAGTCGTCGAGGTCCTCGTCGGGGTCGCTCTCCGAGTTGTAGCCGCCCAGGTTGCCGGTGAGCCCGAGGCTCAGGGTGAGCGGCGTGGTGGCACGCATGAAGGTGTTGGAGTAGCGCAGCGAGAGGATGTTGCGCTGGTAGGCGGTATGGGGCGAGGCGGCATCCGAGAACGAGCGGGCGTGCTCTACCGAGGCGTTGAGCAGTCCGAGGCGGCCACCCAGGTCGAACCCCTTGTTGAGCGACACCTGGCGGGTGTGCTGGTTGATTTTTCCCTCTACAATGAAGGGCGACTTGCCCTTGCGGGTGTTCACTTTCACCACCCCGTTCGAAAGGTCGCCATACTCTACCGACGGCACGCCGGTGACAATCTCCACGCTCTCGATGTCGGAGGCGCTCACCGTGCGTGTCGACGAGCCGACGGTCTCGCCCGTCTCGGCATTGTTGCCCAGGCGCATGCCATCCACCTCTACGGCGGTGCCAAACGAGGCGTTGCCTTTCTCTGTCGTGCCGCTGCGGAGGGCCAAGCGGGGGTCGGCCATGAGGGTGGAGTTGACGGTCTTGCCGCCAGGCAGCAGCGTGGTGATGTCGCTCACGTTGAGCAGCTGCTGGTTGTCGAGGGTGGTGCGGTCGATGACATACGAGGTGGTGGCCTCGTCGGTCTTGCGCTTCGCCACGATGGTCACCTCGTCGAGCTTCAGGTTCTCTTCCTTGAGCCGGAGCGTGAGGTTGGTGACGTTGCGGGTGATGGTCATCGGCCAACTGCGTTTCTGGTAGCCCAGGCACTGCACGGTGAGGGTGAGCTTGCCCATCGGCACGTTTCTCACCGTGAACTTTCCCTCCTCGTCGGTGATGGCCCACAGACCACTCTCGGTCAACAAGATGGAGGCAAACTCCACGGGCTCTGCCGTGGCGTCGTCGACCACACAGCCTGCCAGCGTGGCATGCTGTGCTCTCGCACAACACACCATGCTAAGCAGAAAAAATATCATAATCAGGCGTTGGTTCATGTTGGTCTTGAGTTGGTCGATGATGTGGGGTGTGACATGCTTCCGGCCATGTTTCCATTTCGATTGCAAAATTAGGGAAATCAAAAGGGGTGGACAATACTTAAAAATTTGTATTTTGGCCGTATGAATATTCATTATTTTTAGGTATGCGAGGGGGTGTCGGCACCCTTTTCCGAAGTGTGGATACCTACATCAAATGAGCGTCGGAAACTATCGGAATTCCATGATGCCCACGCCATCATCAATTGTCGGTATTTTGAATATAGGATGATGAATATTAGAATATTTATGCTTAATTTTGTCGCAAAATCAACAACAAACACTACAATAATGAAGAAACTAACCATCGCATTCCTCCTGCTCACAGCGGCCACGGCCGGCTCTGCTCAAGAGACGTTGCCACAAGACCCGGCAGTGAGGAAAGGAACCCTGAAAAACGGGCTCACTTACTACATCCGCCACAATGCCAAGGAGGCCGGACTGGCCGACTTCTACATCGCACAGCGTGTGGGGTCGATACTTGAGGAGCCGCGCCAGCGCGGACTCGCCCACTTCCTGGAGCACATGGCTTTCAACGGAACAAAGAATTTCCCCGGCAAGGGCAAGCGGCTGGGCATCGTGCCCTGGTGCGAGACCATCGGCGTGAAATTCGGTGCCAACCTCAATGCCTACACCAGCGTTGAGCAGACCGTCTACCACATCGGGTCGGCACCCCTGAAACGCGAGGGAATCCTCGACTCCTGCCTGCTCGTGCTCCACGACTGGAGCCACTACATCCTGCTCGAGGATGCCGAGATCGACAAGGAGCGTGGCGTCATCCATGAGGAATGGCGCACCCGCAGGGCCGGCATGGCCATGCAGCGCATGCAGGAGGATGCCCTGCCCACCATCTATAAGGGAACGAAGTATGAGGACTGCATGCCCATCGGGTCGATGGACGTGGTAGACCACTTCGCCTACCAGGACCTGCGCGACTACTACCAGAAATGGTACCGCCCCGACCTGCAGGCCGTGGTCGTGGTGGGCGACATCGACGTGGACAAGGTGGAGAAGAAAATCAAGCGCCTCTTCGGCTCCATCCCCCTGCCCAAGAACAGGGCCGAGCGGGTGTACTACCCCGTGGCCGACAACGACTCGATGATTGTCTCCATCCAGAAAGACAAGGAGCAGCCCATCGTGCTGGCCCACCTCTACATGAAACGCGATGCCACCCCCGACAGCGAGAAGAACACGGTGGCCTACCTCAGGGGCAGCTATGTGGACGACCTCATCCGCTACATGCTCAACGACCGCCTGAGCGAGATACGCCAGCAGCCCGACGCCCCCTTCATGAGTGCCACGTGCCGCGCCGGTACCTTCTTCGTGAGCCGCACCAAGGATGCCTTCTCGCTCAGCCTGAGTTGCAAGCAAGACAATATCCTCGGCGGACTCATCACGGCGGTGGGCGCCGCCGAGCGTGCCCGCCAGCATGGGTTCACACAGGCCGAGCTCACCAGGGCCAAGCGCCTCGTCATGGCAGCCACCGAGCGGCAGTATAACGAGCGCAACGACCGGCGCAACAGCTATTTCGTGAACCGCTGCGTGAACAATTTCCTTGATTGCGAACCGCTCATCTCGGTAGACTACGACTACGAGCTGACCAAGCGCTTCGACAGCGAGGTGACGCTCGACGAGGTGAACAAGGCGGTGAAAGAGCTCATCACCGACAAGAACCAGGTGATGGCACTCTATGGCCCCGACAAGGAGAGCGTGCACATCCCATCGAAGGAGGCACTCCGGCAGGTGGTGCTCGCCGCACAACGGCAAGACTACGCTCCCTTCCCCGAGGTGACCATAGCCGAGAACCTCATCTCAAGCCTTCCGCAGCCGGGAACCATCGTAGAGGAGAAGCCCTACGACAACTATGGGTTCACCGAGCTCACCCTCTCCAACGGCATGCATGTGTATGTGAAGTTGACCGACTTCGAGGCCGATGCCGTGACCATGACCATGAGGGCCGACGGCGGCACCTCGGTCTATCCCGACACCGACATCCCCAACTTCTCGCTCATCACCAGCGGCGTGACCGAGGGTGGCGTGGGCAACTTCGACGCCATCACCCTGCGACGCATGCTCACCGGAAAGGTGGCACGCGTGAGCCCGTCGGTGGGGACGAGGCGGCAGAGCATCTCGGGCTCCTCGTCGGTGAAGGAGATGAAGACCATGTTCGAGCTCGCATACCTCTACTTCACACAGCCAAGGCGCGACGATGCCGCCTTTGCCGGACTCATCAACCGCACACGCTCGTTCCTCACCAACCGCAACGCCAGTCCGAAGGTAGACTACAACGACTCCATCAACGCCATTCTCTACAACCACCATCCGCGCCTCGAACCCGTGAAGCAGGCCACGCTCGACAAGGTGAGCTACGACCGTATCCTCGAAATCTACAAGGAGCGGTTCAGCGATGCGTCGAACTTCAAGACCGTGATTATCGGAAAAATCGACATGGACCAGCTCCGACCGCTCATCTGCCAATACCTGGCCTCGCTGCCTTCTACCGGCAAGCATGAGCAGACCAACTGGGCCAACGTGCCGCGCATCGTGGATGGCACCAGCGCGCACAAGTTCGTCAAGGAGCAGGCCACACCACTGGCCAACGTGAGCATCGTCTACACCACCGATGTGGAGTTCACCGCGAAGAACGACCTCACCCTCGACTTCCTGCGCCGCGTGCTGCAAATCGCCTACACCGACTCGGTGCGCGAGGAGAAGGGCGGCACGTATGGCGTGAGCGTGAACTTCGACCTCGACAAGGACGACAAGCCCAACACCACGCTGAGCATCCAGTATAATGCCGACCCCACACGTTATGCCGAACTCAACCCCATCATCTACAAGCAGTTGGAGAATATCGCCAACGATGGTCCGGCAGCCTCGTCGATGCAGAAAATCAAGGAATACCTGCTCAAGCAGTACGACCAGATGGTCATCACCAACGACTATTGGGACTACATCATCTGGCATGAGCTGGAGGATGGCGTCGACTTCGACAAGGACTACAAGCGCCTGGTGACGGAGACTACCGCCGCCGACGTGCAGCAGATGGCGCGCCGCATCCTTGATGCCAAGCGCCGCATCGAGGTGACCATGCTCTCGGAGTGACTTAAGAGGTGTGTCAAAATAGGATTCTGAGGAATGTCCAACCATGGAGCAGGGGAGCAAGATAGCGCTCGTCTACCTTGAAGGCGGTGCCGTGGCGGATGCCCTTCGGCATCTCCAGCTCGCTGCTCAGGTCTTGCCATGTCTTGCCGTAGTCGAGGCTACGTGCCACGCCATAGCGGTGGTTGGTATACATGTCGTAGTAGACGTAGAGGGTGTCGCCCACGAAGAGTGGGGCGGGGCCCTCGCACCACATGCCCTTCGGCGTGATGGGTTCCGACACCTTGGTGGGGAATCCCTTGCGGATGTTCTTCGTCTTGGTCACGCGGATGTTCTTCTCCGCCGGCATCGAGTTCTCGTTCTTCAGCACCATAATGAGGGTGCGCTTTTTCGGGACGCGGACGATGGCGGCGTCGATGACGTTGAAGTCGGGGTTGAAGAACATCTTCGTCTCAGAGAAGGTCTTGAAATCCTTCGTCGTGCAGTAGTATATGCGGTGGTTCCACTCCTTCTCGCGCTCGGTAGAGGCCACCTCCTTGTGACGGCCGGGGATGGTGGTGGCCCAGTAGATGTAGAACGTCTTGGTGGGCTCGTCGTAGAAGAGTTCGGGGGCCCAACTGTTCTTGGCCTCGGGCTCGTGCTCCATCACGGGGATGGCCCGCTGCTCGCTCCAGTGGATGAGGTCGGGCGAGGAGGCATAGCCGATGATGCGGTCGTGCCAGCTCGAGGTCCACACCATGTGGAACGTGCCGTCTTCGCCCTGCACGATGCTCGGGTCGCGCAGCAGCCGGTCGTTGCCCACCGTGGGCGTCATCATCGAGCGCCCGTCGTTGAGGGCGGTCCAGTGCAGTCCGTCGTAACTGTAGGCCAGGTGCAGTCCGTCGCTCTCGCCTACGAAATAGGAGAAGAGGTAGACGTCCTTGGCCCACGAGGTGGCGACCCACATGAGGGCCGTCAGGATGAGTGTGAGGTTTCTTTTCATGTGAAGGTAGATTATGATTAAGTCGTTAGTTGTTGGAGGCGTGCGATATACTTGCCGAGGATGTCGAACTCCAGGTTCACCACCGTGCCCACCTCGATGTTGCAGAAGTTGGTGTTCTGCATCGTGTAGGGGATGATGGCCACCTGGAAGGTGCTCTCGGTGGGATTGCACACGGTGAGCGAGACGCCGTTCACCGTTACGCTGCCTTTGTCGACGGTGAAATATCCGCGCAGTGCCATCTCGCGGTCGAAGTCGTAGGCGAAGGTAAAGTAGGTGCTGCCGTCGGCATCCTCCTTGGCCGTGCAGCGGGCAGTGCCGTCGACGTGGCCTTGAACGATATGGGCACGATGTGGCCGTCGAGGCGGCCGTTCATCATCATCGAGCGCTCCACATTCACCTTGTCGCCCACCTGCAGCAGGCCCAGGTTAGAGCGGTCGAGTGTCTCGCGCATGGCCGTCACGGTGTAGTTGTCGCCATCGATGGCCACCACGGTGAGGCATACGCCGTTGTGGCTCACGCTCTGGTCGATCTTGAGCTGGCTGGTGAACGAGCAAGTGAGGGTGAGGTCTACGTTGCCGCCGTCATGGCGCAGTGCCACCACGGTAGCCATTTCTTCTACGATTCCGGAAAACATAAGTATATAGTATAAAGGTTAGGTTAATGAAAAAAGGCCGTACCGATGATGTGATGAAAACTCCGTTTTCTTAAGATTTGGGAGCTCTGAGGTCGTTGTAATCCACCGATTCCGAGGAACTGTCCCGAAGGATGTGGCCCGCCATTGACGACAAAGTAATCCCGGTTTTCGAAATAATTTGATGAGTATCCCGATCTAACCGATACGGCCTATGGTGTATCTCCTTTCAAAGGTTTGATGATGCAAAGATAAGCAATAATTCTGAAACAACAATTATTTTGTGCTGCATTTTTGAATAATCTACTACGAGGACTTTAAGGTCATTAGGGACTTCAGGGACCTTAGGACCCTCAGAGCCCTCATCACAATCAGAACAATCCGTATTTTTTTTAATCTCAGAATTATCAGAATATTCCGTAGTTTTTTAATCTCAGAATTATCAGCTTATTCCGTAGCTTTTTTTAATCTCAGAATTATCAGAATATTCCGTAGTTTTAAAAATCTCATCACAATCAGAATATTCAGTAGTTTTAAAAATTCCATGGCTATTCATGGACATTCAGTGTTCATTTCGTCGTAACATCCTGCTATTTCGTCGAAAAGGGTTCGGTTTCGTCGAAAAATGCGCTGCAAGTCATCGAAAACTATTTTGAAACCGGTTGTTCGGGTTGTAATTTTGTCATCGAAAGGAAGATACAACGCTTTCGACGTGAAATCAACAAAAATAAAATAATAACAAAAAAACTATAGCATTATGAAAAAGATTCTCGCAATTATCATGGTTTGTGTGTGTTCGGCCAACGTTTCCATCGCCCAGAACAAGTTCCCCCGTATGAGGAAGATGCCTCGCTTCGAGATGCTCGATTCTGCCACAAGAAGCAATCTGATGAAAGAGCGCGAGTCGTGGGCCAAACAGGTGAAGAACAATGAGAAGAAATGGAAGAAGCACATGGCCTGGGGTGCTTTCGGCCATCGCTGGAATGGCAAGAGACCACAATTCAAGTTCGATTTCGTTCCCCAGGAGCAGCTCCCCGAATTCATCGGTGGTGAAGAGGCCTTGATGAACTGGATTTCCGACAACATCACCTATCCCCTCTCGGCCGACGTCAACTCGATAGAAGGCAAGGTTGTAGTGACCTTTGATGTGAATGTGGACGGCAGCATCGGAAACGTGAAGGTGAAGGAGTCGTCGCACCCCATCCTCGACAGCGAGGTGGTGAGCAAGGTGGAGTCGATGCCCAGCTGGATTCCCGCAAAGCAGAATGGCCGTAATGTGAAAGTAAAGTATACACTGCCGATTGTGTTCAAGGAGCAAGCATAGCTTATAGAAGTTCAGGAGTTCAGGAGTTCAGACAATAGCCTTGGTTATGTCTGGGCTCCTGAAACTTTTTGATGCTCCTGAACTTCTTTCAACTTGCTAAAGTTGAGTAAAAAATGTTGGCGATGGTAATGTCTGAACTCCTGAACTTCTGCAACTCCTGAACTCCTTATTAATAAATAAAAATGTTATTTTTTGCTTTTATCATCACTTTTTACCTGATTGTATGATGGATATCGGAGAAAAGTAGTAATTTTGCGATGATGTCGGCGCTTGCGCCGGATTAGAGAAAGACCCCTCCCTGGGAGGGGTAAACGTATAACTAACAATTTGGAAAAATGAGATTCTCTTTTCGGAAATTATTTATTCTTGCAGTCTTTGTAATCTGCGGAAGCGTGGCCAACGCGCAGTTGCCCAATGAGAAATTCGGCAAGCCCTCTAATCTGGAATGGGACTTCAACGGCTGGGGTGAGGCCATCGATGCCGATGCCATCATCCTTTGCAAGACGATGAACGCCACATATCAGCTTTCCGACCAGGTGGAAAACTATAATCGGACCGATATTGAGGTGAACTGGGACAATGTGTTGGACTTTGGCAAGAACCAGCTCGACGACAGCAACATCCTGGTGAGGTATGAGATAGGACTCCGCATGAAGATTCTGAAGCCCGAAGGCGCCAAGCATGCCAATATCGACATTACTTACTTTAATGCCGATGATGAAAAAGTCTTCAATCATGACAATCTGGAGGACCTGAAGATCAAGGTCTTCTCGAAGAACGAGAAAGGAAAGGTGGTGAGCAAGAAGGTGGACACCAGCAAGTTCACCACGGAGCGCGTGGACGACAACTACGTGGTGATGCACGTGGTGGTGCCCGACGTGCAGGCCGGAAGCATCATCGAATACCAATACAAAATCACGAGTATCCGACCCACTTATCTCTACGACTGGGTGTTCCAGGAGAGCATCCCCACCGTACGCTCAAAATGCGACATCCAGATTCCTGCTTTCCTGCAGTTCAATATGAATGTGCCCATCAACAAGCTCATCAAGGCGAATGTGGAGGTTGGACACATTGCATACGATATGAACAGGCCTGACTTGAAGAAGCCGAAGACCTGTATCACCAACCATTATACGATTGTTGGCGACTATATCCTTCCCAAGGGATATGCCCTGAAGCGCAATCCGAACAAGGCAGATGGAAAGGACGAGGCCGAAGCCGAGGAGATAGCCGTCTTCACCAGCCAACTTGTGAAGCCCGAAGTCACCCTTCCCGCCACCATGCCGGCAGGCAGCACGCACCTCAGGGTGAAATAGCCCGAGTGGCATTTGTCATCGCATTTCCCCGAAAGTTTGAGGGAATGCCGAAATGAAATGAGCCCCAGAAGTTTTTTTCCTACTTCTGGGGCTCAATTCATTTTGATACACCTTTATACAGCGTGGTTGGGCAATCTCCTGCCTATCCTGCCGCCTCTTGGAGAATCTCGCTGAGGGTGGGGTGGATGTGCACGATGTCGCGCAGCTGTTGTAGCGTGGCGCCCATGGCCATGAGCGAGGCGGCCTCCTGCACGATGTCGGCGGCATGGGCGCCATACACGTGGCAGCCGATGATGCGCCCGGCCTCGTCGGCAAGCAGCTTCACCAGACCCTCGGCCTCGTCCATCGCCATGGCCTTGCCATTCGAGCGGTAGTAGCCCTTGTGGCAGGAGTAGGCGAGTTGCCGCTCCTTGCAGTTGTCTTCCGACAGTCCCACGCTTGCCGCCTCGGGCAAGGTGAAGATGGCCGACGGGATGAGGTTGAGGTCGATATGGTCGTCGGCACCCAGGATGCGGTTCACCACATGCAGGCCCTGCGCCGTGGCGGCATGGGCGAGCATCATGCGCCCGTTGGCGTCGCCGATGGCATAGATGCCCTCCACGTTCGTGCGCAGCTCATCGTCGACGATGATGCCACCCCTTCCACACTCCACTCCAGCCTGCTCAAGGCAAAGACCGTCGGTCTGTGCCATGCGCCCGGTGGCCATGAGCACCACATCGGCCTTGGCCACGTCGGTCTTGCCCTTGCGCTCATAGACCACGCCCTCGGCGCTGACCTCCTTCACGGCGGCCTGCATGACGAATGTCACGCCGCGCCGCGCGATGGTCTGCCTGAGCCGCTTGGCCACGTCGCTGTCGAGCATGGGCAGGCACTCCTTCAGGTACTCCACCACGGTCACCTCGCTGCCCAGACTGCTGAAGATGGAGGCGAACTCCATGCCGATGACCCCGGCGCCCACGATGCACAGGCGGGCTGGCACATGGTCGATGTCGAGCAATTCGGTGGAGGTGACCACCTTCTCGCTGTCGATGCCGGGGATGGGCAGCATCTTGGCTTTCGAGCCCGTGGCGATGATGATGTGGGGAGCGGTGTACTCCTCGTCGCCCACGGCCACCACATGGGGAGCCGTGAAGTGGGCCTCGCCGCGGACGAGGGTGATGCCCGGCGACTTCATCAGCGTCTCCACGCTCTGGCGCAGGCTTTCCACCACTTTGTTCTTTCGGTCGATGACCTGGGCGAAGTCGAGCTCATACTTCAGGTTGCGGAAGCCGAAGGTGTCGGCCTTCGCCATCATCTGTGCCAACTCGGCATTGCGGCAGAGCGTCTTGGTGGGGATGCACCCGCAGTTGAGGCAGGTGCCGCCCACATGTCCGCGCTCGATGATGACGACAGCCAGTCCGCCTGCGGCGGCATGCTGTGCGGCGCGGTATCCGCCGGGTCCGCTGCCGATGATAATCAGGTCGGTGGTGTTCATTGGTCTTGCTTGAGTTGACGGTAGGTGAGGATGGGATGCTTGGCCGCCAGCACGTCGTCCACTCTGCCGATGGGGGTGGAGTGGGGCGCGCCCTTCACCAGCTCGGGGTCGGTGGCAGCCTCTTCGGCTATGCGCCGCATCACGCCGATGAACTCGTCGATGGTGTCGAGGCTCTCGCTCTCGGTAGGCTCAATCATGAGCGACTCGTGGAAGAGCAGGGGGAAGTAGATGGTGGGGGCGTGGTAGCCGTAGTCGAGCAACCGCTTGGCCACGTCCATCGTGGTGACACCCGTCGACTTGTCTTTCAGTCCGTCGAACACGAACTCGTGCTTGCACAGTCCGTCGATGGGCAGCAGGTAGACGTCTTTCAGCGACTCCTTGATGTAGTTGGCGTTGAGGGTGGAGAGTGGTCCCACCATGCGCACGTTCTCGCGGCCGAGCGAGAGGATGTAGGTATAGGCACGCACGATGACGGCGAAGTTGCCGAGGAACCGGCTCACGTTGATGGCGCCGTCGGTGCACACGATGTCGTAGCCACTGCCGGTCTTCACCACCTTGGGCGAGGGCAGCAGGTCTTCCATGCCCTTGCGCACGCCCACGGGTCCGCTGCCCGGACCGCCGCCGCCATGAGGTGTGGCGAAGGTCTTGTGCAGGTTGATGTGCATCACGTCGAATCCCATGTCGCCTGGACGGCAGGCACCGAGCATCGGGTTCAGGTTGGCCCCGTCGTAGTACATTAGCGCGCCGCACTCGTGCACCAGTTTGGCAATCTCCGGTATCTGGCGCTCGAATAGACCCAGCGTGTTGGGGTTGGTCATCATCATGGCGGCCACGGAGTCGTCGAGCAGCCCTCTCAGGTCGTCGACGTCGACGATGCCGTCGGCAGTGCTCTTCACCTCCACAATCTGCAGTCCGCAGACGGCGGCCGAGGCGGGGTTGGTGCCATGGGCCGAGTCGGGCACGATTACCTTCACGCGCTGTGCCTGGCCGTTGCGCTCATGGTAGGCGCGTATCACCATCAGGCCGGTGAGCTCGCCATGGGCTCCGGCATAGGGGTTGAGGGTGAACTCGCTCAGGCCGGTGAGGGCTGCGAGCGACTGCTGCAGGTTGTAGTACACCTCGAGCGCGCCCTGGCAGGTGGCTGCCGGCTGCTGCGGGTGAAGTCCGGCAAACTCCTTGAGTGCCGCTGTCTCCTCGTCGATGACGGGGTTGTATTTCATGGTGCAGCTGCCCAGGGGATAGAAGCCGTTGTCCACTCCGAAGTTGTTGGCGCTTAGGTTGGTGTAGTGCCTCACCACCGTCAGCTCGTCGCATTCGGGCAGCTCGGCGTCGGTGCCACGGCGAAGATGCTTGGGGAGCGTGGCCTCGCCGAAGGGGCAGGCGGGGAGCGAGTAGCCCTTGCGTCCTGGTTTCGACAACTCGAAAATCAGGTTTCCGTAAAGTTTGTTGTTCATACCGTTTCCTCCTTTCCGCAAAGTGTTACGAGTTGGTCGATCTCCTCCTTGGTGCGCTTCTCGGTGACGGCCATCATCAGGGTATGGCTGCCCACCTTCACGCCGCCGAGGATGCCTTGCTGGGCAAGGCGGCCGAGCAGCTGGTCGGCGTCGCCGTCGTAGTCGACGCAGAACTCATTGAAGAACTCGCCTCCGTAGGTCATCTTGAAATGGCCGGTGGCCACGAGTTGCTGTGCCAGGTAGTGGGCTCCGGCATACGAGGCCAGGGCGGCCTCCTTCACGCCCTCCTTGCCCATGACCGACATGTAGATGGTGGCCCACAGGGCCATCAGGCTCTGGTTGGAGCAGATGTTTGAGGTGGCTTTCTGCCGGCGGATATGTTGCTCGCGGGCCTGGAGGGTGAGCACGAACACCCGCTGACCGCGGTTGTCCTTCGTCATGCCCACGATGCGGCCCGGCATCTTGCGCATCAGTTTCTCGGTGCAGCACATATAGCCTACGTAGGGTCCGCCGTACGACATCGGGATGCCTAACGGCTGGCCGTCGCCTACGGCGATGTCGGCACCCCATTCGCCCGGGGTCTTCAGCACGGAGAGATAGAGTGCGG
>ONSV01000050.1 GCA_900320585.1 uncultured Prevotellaceae bacterium
CTCCGCATCTTCGACGGCTCGTTCTTCAAGATCAAGAACATCACCTTCGGATACACCCTGCCCAACGCCCTCACCCGCCATGCCCTCATCGAGAAGTGCAGGTTCTACTTCACTGCCTACAACCCCTGGATCATCTGCGCCGAGAGCCAGCTGAAGGGCACCGACCCCGAAATGGGCGGAGCCGACGCCTTCCCCACCTACAAGCAGTTCGTGTTTGGTGTTAACATCACATTCTAATCAAAGGAGGACAGTAAATATGAAAACCAAAATCAAGAATATCCTGCTGTCTGCATCGATGACGGCAACCCTGCTCTCGCTGAGCGGATGCTCGCTCGACGAGTTCAACCCCGGCGGATTCACCATGGACAACCTGGCCACCTCCGAGGAGACCTACGCCTCACTGGTGAACCAGACCTTCTTCGGCATGGAGCGCCACCTCTATGGAACGGAGTTCTACATGATGTTCACGGAAGGCGATACCGACCTGTGGACCTACCGCGCCAACATCAACTCGTCGTACACCCAGTACTTCTGGTTCGACGCCGGAGCCGCTCCCAGCATCAGCCACACCGCCAATATGTGGAACTGTATCTACGACGGTATCGGTGCCTGCAACATCGCCATCTCGAAGGCCGACAAGGTGCCTTTCAAGACCGAGGCAGAGCGCAACTACCAGGTGGCCATCGCACGCTTCATGCGCGCCATGTACTACTTCAACGCCGTGGAGCAGTTTGGTGCCGTGACCGTCATCACCGAGCCCCCAACCTCTACGGTCTACAATCCTGAGCGCACCGAGCCGCTGCAGGTTTACAAGGACATCATCCTCCCCGACCTGGAGTTTGCCGTGGAGTGGCTGCAGAAGGGCACCGACGCCACCTGTACCACGCCTACCAAGAAAGCAGCCCTCGGCATGCTCGCCAAGGCCTACCTGCAGACCTATGAGTATGGCACCACCGAATACGTGCAGAAAGCCCTCGACACCGCCAACAAGTTGATTGCCGACTGCGAGTCGGGTGGTGGCAACTATGGCGCCTACATGTATCCTACCTTCGAGGATGTGTTCAAGCAGGCCAACAACATGGAGAACAAGGAGGCCCTATGGAAGCACCGCTGGTATGCTGGCAAGGACGGCCACGGCTCGAGCAACGGCAACTGGAAGTGCAACCGCATGGACGAGGATTTCCAGTGCGCGCTGAGCCAGTTTGGTGCCTGGTCGAAGACCCAGGATGCCGTGCTCTCGTATGAGTACGACGCCGAGGGCTACTTCATGCCCACCCAGCACCTGCTCAACCTCTTCGTGCAGGACGACGGCACGCTCGACCCACGCTACCACGCCTCGTTCACCACAGAGTGGAACGCCAACCAGAAATTCACCTGGGATGCCAACACGCAGGCCAACTTCAACAAGGACGCCAGCGTGGTGGGACAGACACTCGATCCGGGCGAGCTGGCCTACCGCATCGTGGTGCCGCAGGATGTGAACTACGCACAGGAGGTGGCCGGCAAGGCCTCGTCGAAATACCTGCTCGTAGACTACAAGGACGTGTACGACGACAACGCACGCAACGTGAAGATGACACTCAACGGCAAGGACAACCTCTTCCGCTACATCTATCCCTCGCTCAGCAAGCACAAGAGCGACAACTACTATGTGGCCAATGCCGGAAAGATGCGTAACGGTAACCTGAACGCCACCTTCATCATGCGTATGTCGGAGATCTACCTCATCGCTGCCGAGGCCAACCTCTACCTGAACCAGGGTGCCAACGCGCTGGCCAATATCAATAAGGTGAGGCAGCGTGCCGGAGCCAAGCTCCTCACAGGCACACCCACCATCCGCACCATCCTCGACGAGCGCGGACGTGAGCTCTGTGGCGAGTACAGCCGCTTCTACGACCTGAAGCGCACGGGCATGATGAAAGACGCCAACTACCTGAAGGAGACGCATCCCGACCTGGGCCAGTACTACAAGCCCGAGTATGCGCTGCGTCCCATCCCACAGGCCTTCATCCAGGCCATCAGCAATGGCGACTCATACCAGAATCCCGGTTACTAAACCGCTCTGAGTCAACTGCCACGGCCTCAGGCCGCCGGCCAAATAGCAGAAAGGTCATCTCCCGTCGCGGGGGATGACCTTTCCCTTTTTTTCGAAGGCACGTGGAAATAATGTGCGGCAACTGCGTTTTTTTATGGTGAAAAAATGAGGCGGTAACGAAAAAAACACTATTTTTGCAGAAACTCTTTGACATGATGACTGCGGTAGCTCAGTTGGTAGAGCGGTAAGTTTCTGAGGTGAGATTTCCTGCGAAGGACCAATCACGTCATACTTCGAATCCCTGTTACCGGTCGCAGGTTCGAGTCCTGCCCGCAGTCCACAAGAACAGGTCCAAGGACGGCTTACTCCTATTTCGCGCCCGAAAGGCTGCATCTCTGATCAGTCGTCCAATTACCTTTTCAAGTTGAAAGGAGTTCTGAAGTTACGGAAGTTCAGGAGTTTAGACATTACCACAGCCAAAAAACAATGATACCATCAAGGTGAATTCGGGCTATTGTCTGCACTCCTGCAACTCCTGAACTCCTGAACTCCTAAAGAAGTTGAGCGAAAGCGAAACTTCAATTACCTTTAATTGAGCAAGATATGTTTAACAAGTCATTGACAAAGGTGGCATTGCGCTACCGCGCCTTGTTTCTCGACATCCGCCGCGATGAGGTCGACATGGCGTCGGCCATCACCGCGCCCGTGGCCGCTTTCGTGCGTAGGTTGGCCGAGAATGGTTTCGGCGTGAGCGAGCAGTTGCTTCATGCGCTGAATGCCGTGACGGCCGACGAGTTGGCCCGCATCACCGCCTGCGTGAACGAGGTGATGGGGGTGGACCTCAACTGGGCGCCACTCGTGAAAGGGTGGCAGGTGCCCACCGGAGAGTCGCTGGCCGACCATCTCATCACCCTGCTGGCCAACATCTTCGGTGAGGAGGCGGGATTCCGTGGCGAGACCCTTCCCTGCGGCCACCTCATCCCCGAGGGTACGTTTGCCCTGGAGCGCTACAACGGATGCCCGTTCTGCGGCACACCGTTCGTCACCGCCCACTACACCTACAAGGGGCAGGGCAGCAAGCTCAAGGAGCTGCGCCTCTTCGTCGTCGACGACTTGCAGCAGGTGTTCCGCTCGCTCCTCACGTCGCCCGTCCCCCTCGACGAGTCGCAGAAAGACTCGCTCTCCTTGTTGGCAGGGCAGTTTGACGTACCGCAGGATGTGGAGGTGCCGATGAGGGAAACCGCCATGATCGTGGTGCGCGAGCTGACGAGACGGGGCCGTAGCGACGAGGCGGCCCGATGGATGCACACGCCCACCGACATCCTCCGCTACCTGTGGTATGAGAAGACGGGCAAGGTGCAGATTATCGAGCCCAAGACGCTTATCGCCCATGCCGCCAAGGTGAACCGCCATATGTGGCAGCCTGCCGACCGCAGCGTGGATGCCGCAGCGGAAAAGAAGAAAGAACTGCGCTTGAAGTACGACCGCAGCCAATGCCGAACGGTGGCCCGATGGATAAACGGCCTGCAGATGACAGCCCTTCAGGCGGTGGAGAACATGAACCCCAAACGGGGCATGTGGGTGCGCATGATCCATGCGCTACGCCTGGGAGAATACTCCCGCAAGGAGGGCTTCGACTTCCTGGCCAAGGTCCTCGACCTCTTCTACAAGCAGGAATACACCACCTGGCAGGGTAGGGTAGACAAGGCCCGCCTGGCCAACGACCCCGACACGATGCTGCGGTTGCTCAAGGAGCGTCCGGGACTCTTCGCACGGTGCCTCTTCGCTACCATGCTGAGGTTGGGCAGCGACCCTGTGCTCAAGGCCTTCGGCGAGGTGGCCGACAAGGTGCCCGCGCGCCTGCTCCTCTCGCTGGGCAATGCCGCCGAGACCTATTTCGACCCCCGCAGCACCCGCATCGCCAAACCCATCACGGGTATCCCCAAGCCCATACCGGCCAACAAACTGCTGACGCTCTACAGCGAGGAGGAGCGCAAGGCGATGGTGAAGGGAGTGGAAAACATTTTTGGGGAGTCGATGTCGAGACGCTTCGCCGCTGCGAAGACAGCGAGCAAGACCATCTATATCGACCCGGCACTCTATCAGATTCCCGTAGGCGTGGGCGACCGGAGCACCACCATCCAGGACACCTCGTGTGCCCTGATGGGTACCCGCTTCGCCGTGGAGGGCGATGCCGTGCGCCTGTTCCTGCAGTGGGGCAAGGGCCTGCCCGCACAGCACCTCGACATGGACCTGAGCTGTCGTGTGTATTTCCATAATAAAGCCGAGGATTGCGCCTATTACCACCTCACCTGTACGGGTGCCAAGCACTCGGGCGACATCCAGCATATCCCCGACATGGTGGGTACGGCCGAGTATATCGAACTGTCGCTGCCCGAACTCGAGCAGGCGAAGGCCGAGATGGTGTCGTTCATCTGCAATGCCTACTCCAACGGGGCGTTGTCGCCCAATCTCGTTGTGGGATGGATGAGCAGCGAGCACCCCATGAAGGTGTCGAACAAGGATGGCGTGGCCTACGACCCCTCGTGCGTGCAGCACATGGTGCGCATCAGCGAGAGCAACCTGTCGAAAGGACTCCTCTTCGGCATCCTCGAAGTGCAGAAACGCGAGATAGTGTGGCTCGAGATGCCTTTCACCGGACAGACACAGAGAGCCATGAGCCACGACGGCATGATGGCTGTCCTCCGCCGCCTGGAGGAGAAGATGACCATCGGCCAACTGCTCGAGGCGAAGGCCAATGCCCAGCAACTCACCATCGTCGACGACATGGAAGAGGCCGACGAGCGCTATACATACGAGTGGGCGCTCAACCCCGCTGAGGTGAGCGCCCTGCTGAATATATAGTTATTTCAGGAGTTCAGAAGTTCAGGAGTTGCAGGAGTTCAGACAATAGTCCGATTTTACTTTGTTAGGCTCAACGGTTGTTGGCTGTAGAGTCCTTAAGGTCCCTAAAGTCCTTAGAGTCTTTGGTAATGTCTGAACTCCTGAACTCCTGAACTCCTGAACTTCTAATCTCTTAGAGTGGAATCTTGTAGCCCAGTGTCAGCATGATGACGCTGTTCTTGGCCTTGCTCTCCCAATGAAGGCCTTTGCCCGACTTCGCCACATCGGTAATGCCGAGATTATAGCGGGCGTCGATCACGAAGTCGCTGAACTCGTAGGAAAGGCCCAGGGGAATTGAAAGGTCGAATGTCTCGTTATAGTCTTTCATGTCTTCGTCACCCCATTTCGAACTCAACAGGAAGCCTGGCTGCACACCTGCCTTGATGGCCAGTCCGGGAGCAACATAGTAGTTGAACAGGATGGGGATGTTCAGATAATCCATGTTCAAATTGTCGTCTGAATCGTCAGAGGCAGTGCCTTGCATGGAATACAGCAGACCAGCTGTCAAATCGATGTTCGAAGAGATAGCGTAGCCCAATTCGGCACCGACGGCAAGTCCGAATTTCATCTTGTTGTCATCCAAATCTTTACCCGTTAGGGTAGCCAACGTACCGCCTACCATCGGCTTGATATACACATTGCTTTGGGCAAATGCGCCGATGCTCATGAGCATCATGGCGGCAATCATCATCATTTTCTTCATAATGGATTTTTTTTAATGGTGAATAAATATGAATAGTTAGAACGTTTTGCGCTGTATGGCACAAAATAAGTCTCTTTTCTTGATGTTCGTAAATGGTGTCAACGTTTGCAAAATGATACGGAAACCTATTTAAGACGTGAACCTATGTCGCTGAAGTCAAATGATTAAGGTTATTCGATGCAAATATATACGAAATTTTGCATCCATGCAATAATTCTGACAAATTTATGTGATTTTTTTATGCTGATTTGGCCATGTCGGATTTGCTTTGTAACTTTGCAACACCGGTGTGCATTGATTCCGCCGAGGTGAATAACGGGCTGTTGCCTGTATCTCCTGCAACTCCTGAACTTCAAGAAGTTGAGCGAAAACGATACTTCAATTACTATAAAAAAACGCTTCTTTCGCATGAAGACACTGATAGCCGACAGTGGCAGCACAAAGACCGACTGGTGCATCGCAGAGGGTGGGCAGGCCATTGCCCGTGCCACCACGCAGGGCATCAATCCCATCCACCAGTCGGATGAGCAAATTGGGAAAATACTGAATGACGAACTCGACGATGACTTCCTTCGCCAGACCGAGGGGGTAGGGGGCGTCTACTACTATGGAGCCGGTGCCCTGCCATCCGTGGCGCCACGGCTCCGGCGCATGCTCACGGCCACCTTCCTCACTGCCGATGCCGCACCCCAGTCTGTGATGGTGGAGGGCGACCTTCTGGGTGCCGCGCGCGCCCTCTTCGGCGTTGAAGAAGGCATTGCATGTATCCTTGGAACGGGCTCCAACTCAGGACTTTACGATGGCACGCGACTGGTGATGAACACCCCGCCGCTCGGCTATATCCTGGGCGATGAAGGGAGCGGCGCGGTGATGGGCCGCAACTTCCTCGGCACGTTGTGCAAGGGCCTTTTCCCCTCTTCCCTGACAGAGGAATACCATCGGCAGACCGGTCTCAGCACGGCCGACATCATCCAGCGCGTCTACCGCGAGCCCCTGCCCAACCGTTTTCTCGCACAGACCACCCGATTCATCCACCAGCATCTCGACGATTCAGACATCCGGCAGTTCGTAGTCGACAATTTCCGTGCCTTTTTCCGTAGGAATCTCGTGCAGTATCACCGTCCCGACTTACCCGTGAGGGCTATAGGCAGTGTGGCGTACTATTTCCGCGAACAGCTTGCTTTCGCGGCCGCGAAAGAGGGATTCGCAATCGACAGGGTGGAGAAAAGTCCGATGGAGGGCTTGATTTCCTACCACAATTTTTGATTTATTTTAGGTTTATTGGCATTTTATTGCTATCTTTGCAACGCATTTTGTTTAGGGATAATCAAAGCGCACACAATTTTAAAACACATATATATGTATTTCACTTTGTTTGTTACCGTTATTTTAACGGCAGTTGTCTTGGTTGTGGCGGCTTACGTCATCGCCAAGTTGATTGGACCTCGGTCGTACAACAAGTTGAAGGGTGAGCCTTACGAATGCGGTATTCCTACACACGGGTCCTCATGGTTGCCCGTGTCGATTGGGTATTACCTCTTCGCCATCCTCTTCCTCTTGTTCGATATCGAGACGGTCTTTCTTTACCCATGGGCAGTAGTGGTGAAACAATTCGGTGTCATGGCCATTGTCAGCATCGGATTCTTCCTCCTCGTGCTCGTATTAGGCCTGGCTTACGCCTGGCGGAAAGGAGCGTTGGAATGGAAGTAAGGAAACCACGTATCAAGAGCATTCCCTTCGACGAGTTCAAGGACAATGAGGGCCTGGAGAAACTCATCGAGGAGCTCAACGAGGGCGGCGTGAATATCGTGATGGGCAACCTCGACCAACTCATCAACTGGGGACGGTCGAACTCGCTCTGGTCGCTTACGTTCGCCACCTCATGCTGCGGTATTGAATTCATGTCGGTAGGTTGCGCTCGTTATGACTTCGCCCGTTTCGGATTCGAGGTTACCCGCAACTCTCCACGACAGGCCGACCTGATCATGTGCGCCGGCACCATCACCCACAAGATGGCACCGGTGTTCAAGCGTCTCTATGATGAAATGGCAGAGCCCAAGTATGTTATCGCCGTTGGAGGATGCGCCATCTCGGGCGGTCCATTCAAGTCGAGCTACCATGTGGTGAAAGGCATCGAGGAGATCGTGCCCGTGGATGTCTACATCCCCGGTTGCCCGCCGCGCCCCGAGGCCATCATGTATGGCATGATGCAGCTTCAGCGCAAGGTGAAGATCGAGAAGTTCTTCGGTGGTGCCAACCACAAGCAGACGGCCGAGGAGCGCGAGCTCAACCTCTCTAATTCGGCCATCACCTCGGGCTGGCAGAAGCCTCTCGTGGTGACCGACGTGCCCGACGACTTCGTTGACGAACTTAAAGAGAACAAGGAGGAGGCGAAATGAGAATCAACAGCAAAATCATCGCATTCGACAGCTTCGCCAAGGAAATGCGCGAACTGAAAGAGAAGCAGCATTTCGACTTCCTCGTCACCATCATTGGCGAGGACTTCGGCGAGGAAGGCCTCGGCTGCATCTACATCCTTGAGAACACCGAGACACACGACCGCACCAGCGTGAAGACCATCGCCCGGCAGGTGGGCGACGACTATGTCATCCCGTCGGTCATCGACCTCTGGAGGGCTGCCGACCTGCTTGAGCGCGAGGTCTACGACTTCTTCGGCATCAAGTTCCTCGGACACCCCAACATGGAGCGCCTCTTCCTGCGCACCGACTTCAAGGGCCATCCTTTCCGCAAGAACTGGGAGTTCAACGACTCGTATTCGCTCGAGGACGACCAGGAGAGTGACTATGGCCGTGAATATAGCCTCGACGAGGACGGCAAGCTGCTGTGCAAGCGCAACCGCCTTTTCGACGACAACGACTATGTGGTGAACATCGGTCCACAGCACCCCTCCACCCATGGCGTGCTCCGTCTGCAGGCCGTGCTCGACGGTGAGACCGTGAAGCGCATCTACCCGCATGTGGGATACATCCACCGTGGCATAGAGAAGATGTGCGAGGGCTACACCTACCCGCAGACCCTCGCGCTCACCGACCGACTCAACTACCTCTCGGCCATGATGCACCGCCATGCCCTCGTGGGCGTGATAGAGGAAGGCCTGGGCGTGGAGCTCACCGACCGCATCAAGTATATCCGCACCATCATGGACGAGCTGCAGCGTCTCGACAACCACTTGCTCTACTGTGGCTGCTGCGCTCAGGACCTCGGCGCGCTCACCGCATTCCTCTACTGCATGCGCGACCGTGAGCATGTGCTCAACGTGATGGAAGAGACCACCGGAGGACGACTGATCCAGAATTATTATAGAATAGGTGGACTGCAAGACGACATCGACCCCGACTTCGTGAAGAACACCAAGGCGCTGTGCAAGTACCTGCGCCCGATCATTCAGGAGTACATGGACGTGTTCGGCGACAACGTCATCACCCACAACCGCTTCGAGAAGGTGGGCGTGATGGACAAGGCCAACTGCATCAACTACGCCGTCACCGGTCCGGCCGGACGTGCCGCCGGATGGGCCAACGACGTGCGCAAGAACCATCCCTATGACTTATACGACAAGGTGGAGTGGAAGCAGATCACCCTCACCGGCTGCGACTCCATGGACCGCTATCTCGTGCACATCCAGGAGATGTACCAGAGCCTCGACATCATCGAGCAGCTCATCGACAACATCCCCGAGGGCGACTTCTACGTGAAGCAGAAGGCCATCATCAAGGTGCCCGAGGGACAGTGGTACTTCTCCGTGGAGGGTGCCAGCGGCGAGTTCGGCGTATATCTCGACTCCAGGGGCGACAAGAGTCCTTACCGCCTGAAGATGCGCCCGATGGGCCTTACCCTCGTGGGCGCCCTCGACCCCATGCTCCGCGGACAGAAGATTGCCGACCTCGTGAGCACCGGAGCCGCCATCGACTTCGTCATCCCCGACATCGACAGATAATAACGTTTCAAACTTCAAGAGAATATTTATGTTCGACTTTTCAATAGTAACACAATGGTTCGACCAGCTTCTCCGCCAGACACTCGGACTGGGGGATTTCTGGGCGATACTGATTGAATGTGTGATTGTGGGCGTGCTCATCCTTACGGCATACGCACTGCTCGCCATCGCGCTGATCTTCATGGAGCGTAAGGTCTGTGCCTACTTCCAGTGCCGACTGGGCCCGATGCGTGTGGGACCGTGGGGACTGCTCCAGGTGTTCGCTGACGTCGTGAAGATGCTCATCAAGGAGATCTTCTTCGTCGACCGTGCCGACAAACTCCTCTATGCTCTCGCTCCATTCCTCGTCATCATCGGGTCGGTGGGAGCCTTCTGCTTCCTGCCATGGAACAAGGGAGCCGTGATCCTCGACTTCAACGTGGGCGTGTTCCTCCTCACTGCCGTGTCTTCCATCGGCGTGGTGGGCATCTTCCTCGCCGGATGGGCCTCCAACAACAAGTATTCCGTGGTGTCGGCCATGCGTGGCGCCGTGCAGATGATCTCGTATGAGATCTCGCTCTGCCTCTGCCTCATCACCGCCGTCATCCTCACCGGCACCCTGCAGGTGAGCGGCATCGTCGAGGCACAGACAGGCCCATGGCAGTGGCTCATCTTCAAGGGACACATCCCCGCCATCATCGCCTTCCTCGTATTCCTCGTAGCCGGCAACGCCGAGGCCAACCGCGGTCCGTTCGACATGGCCGAGGCCGAGAGCGAGCTCACCGCCGGCCACCACACTGAGTATTCGGGTATGGGCTTCGGATTCTTCTACCTCGCAGAGTTCCTCAACCTCTTCATCATCGCAGGTATCGCCACGACGGTGTTCCTCGGCGGATGGGCTCCCGTGAATGTCGGCATCGCCGGTTTCGACAAGGTGATGGACTATATCCCGGGCATCGTCTGGTTCCTCGGCAAGAGCTTCTTCGTGGTGTGGTTGCTGATGTGGATCAAATGGACATTCCCACGCCTGCGTATCGACCAGATACTGAAGCTGGAGTGGAAATACCTCATGCCGCTCTCATTGCTCAACCTCGTGCTGATGACCATTGTGGTGGCATTCAAGCTTTACTTCTAAATCCCTGTCATTTTAAAATACAAAGAAATAATGGAAAACCAATCATATTTTGGCGGTATCGTGGCGGGAATGAAGACGCTGGCTACAGGTATGAAAGTCACCCTCAAGGAGTATTTCACACCGAAGTCCACCGAACAGTATCCCGAGAACCGCAAGACCACACTGCATGTGGCCAAGCGCCACCGTGGACGCCTGGTATTCAAGCGCACCGAGGATGGCGCGCACAAGTGCGTGGCTTGCACGATGTGCGAGAAGGCCTGTCCGAACGGCACCATCAAGATTCTCTCCGAGATGCGTACCGACGAGGCCACTGGCAAGAAGAAACGCTTCCTGCTCGACTATCAGTACGACCTGGGCGACTGCATGTTCTGCCAGCTCTGCACCAACGCGTGCAACTTCGACGCTATAGAGTTCACCAACGATTTTGAGAACAGCGTGTTCGACCGTGGTGCCCTGGTGCTCCACCTCGACAAGGAGGTCTATCAGGGTGGTTCGCTGCCCGGCCTCATCGAAGGCGGTGCTCCCCTCATTATCGGTAAGTTCAACACCAAAACGAAATAAGGAATATGGCTAATATCGTAATGTTTTGCATCTTGGCCGTCGTCATTCTCGGCTCGGCCATCCTTTCTGTTGCCACCAAGAGCATCATGCGGGCCGCCACATTCCTGTTGCTCGTACTCTTTGGTGTGGCAGGCATCTACTTCCTGCTCGACTACACGTTCCTCGGCGCCGCTCAGGTGAGCATCTACGCCGGAGGCATCACGATGATCTACATCTTCGCCATCCAGCTCGTCTCGAAGCAGACGTTGCGTGGCCTTTCAGAGCGCCTGCGCGGCGGAAAGGTCATCGCCGGATGCCTGGCAGCCGCAGTGGGTTGCGCGATGGTGCTCTTCATCATTCTCAAGAACAAATTCATCAGCATGGCCATCCCCAACCAGGAGGTTCCGATGGAGACCGTCGGCAACACCCTCATGGGGTCGGAGAAATACCAGTATGTGCTCCCCTTCGAGTTCATCTCGCTCTTCCTCCTGGCCTGTATCATCGGTGGTATCGTAATATCAAGAAAGGACAAGTAACATGACTATACCAGTAGAGTTTTTCCTGATTCTCAGCACATTGCTGTTTTTCATCGGCGTCTTCGGCTTCGTCACAAGGCGCAACCTGATTGCCATGCTCATCTCCATCGAGCTTGTCCTCAATGCCGTTGACATGAACTTTGCGGTGTTCAACCGTATTCTCTTCCCGGGCGAGCTCGAGGGCTTCTTCTTCACATTGTTCTCCATTGGCGTGAGCGCTGCCGAAACGGCAGTGGCCGTGGCCATCATCATCAATGTCTATCGCAGGTTCCACAGCGATCAGGTGAACAGTATTGAAAACATGAAACTATAACAGCCAAAAAGCATTCACGACTATGGATTCTTACAGTTATACATTTCTGATACTTCTCCTGCCCGCGCTCTCCTTCCTTGTACTGGGACTGTGTGGTATGAAGATGTCGCATAAGTTGGCCGGGCTCATCGGCACTACCGTGCTGGGCGTGGTCACCGTGCTCTCCTACTACGTGGCGTTCACCTATTTCTCGGCGCCGCGCCTGGCCGATGGCACCTATCCCACCATCGTACCTTTCAACTTCACCTGGCTCCCCTTGGGCAACCTCAATTTCGACATGGGCATCCTGCTCGATCCCATCTCGGTGATGATGCTCATCGTCATCTCCACGGTGAGTTTCATGGTGCATATCTACTCGTTTGGCTACATGCATGGCGAGAAGGGATTCCAGCGCTACTACGCCTTCCTCTCGCTCTTCACCATGTCGATGCTCGGACTGGTGCTGGCCACCAACATCTTCCAGATGTACCTCTTCTGGGAGTTGGTGGGTGTGAGCTCATACCTGCTCATCGGATTCTACTATCCGCTGCATACGGCTGTGGCAGCCTCGAAGAAGGCGTTCATCGTCACCCGCTTCGCTGATATGTTCTTCCTCATCGGTATCCTGATCTTCGGCTACTACACCCAGTCGTTCAGCTTCTCGTTCGTGGGAACCATCGAGATGGGCTCGGGCACCACGCCGTTCATCCCCTGCGATGCCGTGAAGGCCATGTCGGCCGCCGGCTTCATCCTTCCCACCGCCCTGGTGCTGATGTTCATCGGTGGCGCCGGTAAGAGTGCCATGTTCCCGTTGCACATCTGGCTGCCCGACGCCATGGAGGGTCCCACCCCGGTGTCGGCACTCATCCACGCCGCTACCATGGTGGTGGCCGGTGTGTTCCAGGTGGCACGTATGTTCCCGCTCTGGATACAATATGCGCCGCAGGCGATGAGCATCATCGTGTGGATAGGCGTGTTCACCGCTTTCTATGCCGCTGCCGTGGCCTGTGCCCAGAGCGACATCAAGCGCGTGCTGGCCTTCTCCACCATCTCGCAGATCGCGTTCATGATGGTTGCCCTCGGCGTGTGTACCGAGATGACCACCGGTCATGAGCATCACGGCAGCGTGGGCTACATGGCAGGTATGTTCCACCTCTTCACCCACGCCATGTTCAAGGCTTGTCTGTTCCTCTGCGCTGGCTGTGTCATCCATGCCGTCCACTCCAACGAGATGGCGCTCATGGGTGGTCTGCGCAAGTACATGCCCATTACCCACATCACCTTCCTCATCAGCTGTCTGGCCATCGCCGGTATACCTTTCTTCTCGGGCTTCAGCTCGAAAGACGAGATCATCACGGCTTGCTTCGCCTACAGTCCGGTGGTGGGATGGATCATGACAGGCATCGCCGCCATGACCGCATTCTATATGTTCCGTCTCTACTTCGGTATCTTCTGGGGTACGGAGAACAAGGAGGCCCACGAGCACCATACGCCGCACGAGGCTCCGCTCAGCATGACGGTGCCCCTCATCATCCTCTCCGTGATCACCGTGGGTGTGGGTGTCTATACCACCATCGCCGGTTTCGCGGGCTGGAGTGGCAGTTTTGGCAATTTCGTGTCTGCCGACGGCAGGGCCTACGATATCCATTTCGACAGTCAGATCGCCATCACCTCGACGGTCATCGCCATCGTGAGCATCTGCCTGGCCACCTATATCTTCAAGGGTGAGCGTCAGCCCATCGCCGACAAGCTCTATTCCACCTTCCCCCGTTTGCACCGTGCCGCCTACAAGCGCTTCTATCAGGACGAGATCTGGCTCTTCGTGACCCACAAGATCATCTTCAACCTCGTTTCCAAGCCCATCGCATGGTTCGACCGCCACGTCATCGACGGTACGTTCAACTTCATGGCATGGGGCACCAGCGAGGCTGGCGAGAGCATCCGCAGCTGGCAGAGCGGCGACGTCCGCCAATATGCTGTGTGGTTCCTCACCGGTACCGTGGCTATAACCTTAATACTGTTGTGTGCATTGTAAAGACTGAAGAAAAATGAGTATACTGACAATTTTCGTTATAATTCCCGCACTGATGCTGCTCGGCCTCTGGCTGGCACGCACGCTCAACCAGGTGCGTGGCGTGATGGTGGTGGGCTCGTCGCTCTTGCTGGCGCTCTCCATCTACCTCACCTTCGATTTCATTCATCTTCGCCAGACAATGCCGGCGGAGACCTATCCGATGCTCTACACGGCCACCCACATGTGGTTCCGTCCGTTGCACATCGCCTATTCGGTGGGTGTCGACGGCATCTCGGTGGTGATGCTGCTCCTCTCGAGCATCATCGTCTTCACCGGAACCTTCGCCTCATGGCAGCTCAAGCCGCTCACCAAAGAGTATTTCCTCTGGTTCACGCTGCTGAGCTCGGGTGTCTTCGGGTTCTTCATCAGCACCGACATGTTCACCATGTTCATGTTCTACGAGGTGGCCCTCATCCCCATGTACCTGCTTATCGGCGTGTGGGGTAGCGGTGCCAAGGAGTATTCGGCCATGAAGCTCACCCTGATGCTGATGGGTGGCTCGGCCCTGCTCATCCTCGGTATCCTCGGCATCTACTTCTTCAGTGGTGCCTCGACGATGAACGTGGTGGAGATAGCCCAGCACAACGACCTGCCGGGAATGGCCATTCCCGTCAACGTGCAGAACATCCTCTTCCCGTTTGTATTCATCGGTTTCGGCGTGCTGGGAGCCCTCTTCCCGTTCCACACATGGAGCCCCGACGGTCATGCCTCGGCGCCTACCGCCGTCTCCATGCTCCATGCCGGCGTGCTGATGAAGCTGGGAGGCTATGGCTGCTTCCGCATCGCCATGTACCTGCTTCCCCATGCCGCACAGGAGCTGTCGTGGATCTTCATCATCCTCACCACCATCTCGGTGGTCTATGGCGCGCTCTCGGCCTGTGTGCAGACCGACCTGAAGTACATCAACGCCTACTCGTCGGTGTCGCACTGCGGTCTGGTGCTCTTCGCCATCCTCATGATGACACGCACCTCGTGCACCGGTGCCATCATCCAGATGCTCTCGCACGGACTGATGACGGCCCTCTTCTTTGCCCTTATCGGTATGATATACGGACGTACCCACACGCGTGACGTGCGCAAGCTGGGCGGTCTGATGAAGATCATGCCTTTCCTGGCTGTGGGCTATGTGCTGGCCGGTCTGGCCAACCTCGGTCTGCCGGGCTTCTCGGGCTTCGTGGCCGAGATGACCATCTTCGTGGGCTCTTTCCAGAACAACGACGTGTTCCACCGCACGGCCACCATCATCGCCTGCGGTTCTATCGTGGTGACAGCGGTCTATATCCTCCGCGTGGTGGGCAAGATCCTCTACCAGAAGGTGGCCGACCCGCACTACGAGGAACTCACCGATGCCACTTGGGACGAGCGCGTGGCTGTTTGCTGCCTCATCTTCTGTGTGGCTGGCCTTGGTCTGTTCCCCATGTGGGCAAGCAATGTCATCGCCGACGCCGTTGGTCCCATCCTGAGTGTTGTTAATCCATAAAAACCGAAGCGAATATGAATTACAGTCAATTTCTATATATGATTCCTGAGGCCATGCTCGTGACCATCATGATCGTGGTTTTCATTGCCGATTTCGCATCCGACAAGGATGACCATCGCGGATGGTTCAATCCCTTCGTATGTCTCTGTTTCGGTGTGCTCACACTCATCTGTGCGCTGCCACTGGAACCCAAGACGGCGTTCGGCGACATGTATGTCACTTCGAATTCGGTCAACGTGATGAAGGCAATCCTCTCGCTCGCGTCGCTCATCGTGGTCATCATGAGCCGCCAGTGGATCACCCGCAAGGAGAGTCAGGACCGCGAGGGCGAGTTCTACTTCCTCGTGGCCTCCACCCTGCTCGGTATGTTCATGATGATGTCGGCCGGCCATTTCCTCATGTTCTATCTCGGACTCGAGATGGCCTCCATCCCCATGGCCTGCCTCGTGGCGCTCGACAAGCACCGCAACAACTCGGCCGAGGGTGCTGCCAAGTATATCCTCACCGCCGCCTTCTCGAGTGGCGTGATGCTCTTCGGCGTGTCGCTGCTCTATGGCGCCTGCGGAACCCTCTATTTCGCCGATGTGGTCGATAAGCTTACCGCCACACCGCTCGTGATAATGGGCATGGTGTTCTTCTTCAGCGGTCTGGGCTTCAAGATCTCCTTGGTGCCCTTCCACTTCTGGACGGCCGATACCTACGAGGGTGCGCCCACCGTGGTGACAGGATACCTCAGCGTGGCATCGAAGGGTGCCGCCGCGTTCACCTTCATGGCTATCCTCTTCAAGGTGTTCCCCGCACTGAGCGATGAGTGGCACTATTTCCTCTACATCGTCATCGTGCTGAGTATCACCGTGGCCAACCTCTTCGCCATCCGCCAGAAAGACCTCAAGCGATTCATGGCTTTCAGCTCCATCTCGCAGGCCGGCTACATCATGCTGGCCGTCACCGGCGAACAGACGATGGGTATCACGGCGCTGTCGTTCTATGTCCTCGTCTACGTGGTGGCCAACCTCAGCGTGTTCAGCGTCATCAGCGTGGTGGAGCAGAACAATGGTGGCACCACCAACATGGACTCCTACGACGGTTTCTATACCACCAACCCGAAGCTCTCGTTCCTCATGACCCTGGCCCTGTTCTCGCTGGCTGGCATCCCGCCATTCGCTGGTATGTTCAGCAAGTTCTTCGTGTTCATGGCCGGTGTGAGCGGACATACCTTCGACACCACAGTCGGAGCCTTGGCCTACATCGTAGTGTTCGTGGCCTTGGTCAACACCGTGGTGAGCCTTTACTACTATTTGCTGATCGTGAAGGCGATGTACATCAAGAAGACGGAGACCCCACTGCCCACCTTCAGGAGCGATGTCAACACCAAGTTGGCCCTGGCGCTCTGCACGGCAGGCATCGTTGCCTTCGGCATCTTCAGTTGTATCTACGAGTGGATATACACTGCCGCAGATCATCTTTAAAAATTCACTCCCACACGGGGCTGACCATTTGGCCAGCCCCGTTTTTCTTTCCCTAGTTTTCCATCCTTAGTGTTTCCCTTTCCCTATGCAGACGAATGGCCGTATCCAGCTCTTCCCATTGCTGCGCATTGCCGCGGCACTGGCCATAGGCATTGTAGCTGGATACGAGAGCCATGGCTTGCTGTCGCCGATAGCGTGGTTGGCGGGATTGGTGGTGGCGGTTGTTGCTACGGTGGTGGTGGGGCAAATAGGGCATGATGGGCGTGATGGGCATGATGGGCGTGATGGGCATGATGGGCAGAATGGGCTTAATGGGCATGGTGGGCATGGTGGGCGCCTTGTACTTTGGCAGGGCGCGCTGATTATGGTGTCGTTTGTTTTTCTTGGTGGGTTTCTTGTCGTTCGGCAGCAGGTGTCGCTCGGCAGACCTTTGCCACAGGGCTACGTCACTTATCGGGCGGTGGTGGCGAGCCATCCCCAGGTGCGGGGGAAGACCTTGCGCATGGACCTGTGGCTGCTCGACGACGAGGCCATGCCACGGCGCGTGAAGGCCTCGCTGCTCCGCGACACGGCGTCGGCGACCGACATCACCTTGGAGGTGGGCGACGGTATCGTTGCCACCTCGAAGATGGAACGGCCCGAAAACTATTATTCCTCCAATTTCGACTATCCCCTTTATCTGCGCTGCCATGGCTTCACGGCCACCACATTCATCGCGCCCGACGCGTGGCGGAAGGCCGTGCTCCACTTGGACGGCCTCTCGCGGCTCGACCGCGCCCGCCTTGCCGCCATGCGCTTCCGCCAGCACACGCTGCGCCAATATTTGGGCATCGGACTGAGCGACGACGAGATGGCCGTGGCGGTGGCCATGGCATTGGGCGACAAGTCGCGCATTACCAAC
>ONSV01000059.1 GCA_900320585.1 uncultured Prevotellaceae bacterium
AATCAATGATGCCCCCGTACTTACCAGAGCGGATCTTGGCATCGCCATGGGAGCACGAGGGCAGGAACTGCAAGCCAAGGTGACCATCAACCACAACCAGATACAAGGTACCGATGCCAGCGTCTTCGAGAGTCTGGAGCAGACCCTCACCCAATTCATCAACGACAAGCAGTGGACGAGCCTCCAGTTCCAGGTGAACGAGCGCATCGTGTGCAACTTCAACATCACGGTGACGAAATACGACAACTCGTCCAACCTCTTCACCTGCAACGCGCTGATACAGGCCAACCGCCCCGTGTGGAACTCGGCCTACACCACTACCATCTACAACAACCGCGACAACGACTTCAGTTTTGAGTTCGCACAGTTCGACCAGCTGGAGTTCAATGAGGAGAACATCGACAACCAGCTGGTGGCCCTCATCGCCTACTACGCCTACCTGATTATCGGGCTCGACCTTGACACTTTCTCGCCAATGGGTGGCGAGGACGTGCTCCAGCGCTGCATGAACCTGGTGAACAATGCCCAGAACCTGAATTTCCCCGGTTGGAAATCATTTGACAACGACCGCAACCGCTTCGCCATTATCAACGACTACCTGGACAGTGGGATGCAGCCCTTCCGCCAACTGCAATACGACTACTACCGGAAGGGACTCGACGAGATGTCGACCAACGTGGAGCGCGGCCGCACCAACGTGACCGACGCCCTGCTTGAGCACCTGAAAAAATGCCACGAGGACAAGCCACTGAGCCTGTTGCCACAGATATGGACCGACTACAAGAAAGACGAGTTGGCCAACATCTACAAGGGCAAGGGCAACCAGAAAGAGAAAGAAGCCGTGTATGACCTGTTGTTCGGCATCAACGCCTCGCAGAACAACAGTTGGGAGAAAATCAAACAATAAAGCGTCATGCTCAAGCAACTGCACATCAAGAATTTCACGCTCATCGACCACCTTGACATCACCTTCGATGGCGGTTTCTCCGTCATCACCGGTGAGACGGGTGCCGGCAAGAGCATCATCTTAGGTGCCCTCGGCCTGCTCCTGGGCCAGCGCGCCGACAGCAAAGCCATCAAAAGCGGCCGCGACCGCTGTGTGATAGAAGCCCACTTCGACCTGAGCCGCTACGGCATGGCTCCCTTCTTTGAGGAGAAAGACCTGGACTACGACCCCACCGACACCATCCTTCGCCGCGAACTGGGCAGCAACGGCAAGAGCCGCGCCTTCGTGAACGACACCCCCGTGGCCCTTGCCACGCTGAAGGAGTTGGGCAGCCAGTTAGTGGACATCCACAGCCAGCACCAGAACCTGCTGCTCAACAAGGAGGACTTCCAGCTGAGCGTGGTCGACATCATAGCGGGCGACGAAGAAGAGTTGGAGCGCTATAAGGAAGCCTATGGGCGCTACAAGTCGCTCGGCGTTGCGCTGGAAGAGGCCCGCGAGGCCCTGAGGCAACACCGCGAGAACGAGGACTTCATCCGGTTCCAGCATCATGAGCTGGAAGAGGCACGGCTCGCCGAGGGCGAGCAAGAGGAGCTTGAGCAGGAGTTCAGCATCCTCTCTCATGCCGAGGAGATCAAGAGCGCGCTCTACGAAGCCGACGACATCATGACTGGCGACGGCGGCATCATCGAGCGCCTGAAGACAGCCCTTCACAGCGTGGACAGCGTGACGAAAGTATACCCCGGCATCGCCGATGCCGCACAGCGGTTGGAGAGCAGTTTCATCGAACTGAAAGACATCGCCAACGAGGTGGCCCAGCACGCCGAGCGCGTGGACTTCGACCCCTCGCGCCTGGAGACCGTGAGTGAGCGCATCGACCTCATCTACCGTCTGGAACAGAAGTTCCATGTGGAGAACGTAAGCCAACTGATTGCCCTGCAAGAGGACTTCGAGCAACAGTTGAACCAAATAGACGGAGGCGATGAGCATCTGCACGAACTGGAGGCACAACTCAAGGAAACCGAGAGCGAGTGCACCGCACTGGCCAAGGCACTGACAGCCACCCGTGAGAAGGCCGCCAGAAAGGTGGAAGAGGAGATGCGCCTGCGCCTGGTGCCCCTGGGCATCCCCAAGGTGAGGTTCGAGGTGCAGCTCACGGGAAAGCCCCTGAGCGCCGACGGTGCCGACAAGGTGTCGTTCCTCTTCACCGCCAACTCCAGCACTCCGCTGCAGCCTGTGTCGCAGGTGGCGTCGGGCGGCGAGATTGCCCGCGTGATGCTCTCGCTGAAAGCGATGATCAGCGGTGCGGTGAAGCTACCCACCATCATCTTCGACGAGATAGACACGGGCGTGAGTGGCAAGGTGGCCGAGATGATGGCCAAGATCATGCGCGAGATGGGCGAGCACGAGCGCCAGGTGATCAGCATCACCCACCTGCCCCAGATTGCCGCCATGGGTGCCCATCACTACAAGGTGTACAAGGAGGAGGGCGACGAGGGAACCGCCAGCCACATGCGGCAACTCACGGCAGCCGAGCGCGTAGGCGAGATAGCCCAGATGCTCAGTGGCAGCGACGTGAGCGATGCCGCCATCCAGAACGCCCAGGAACTGCTCAAGAACAGCTGACATTGCAAGAAATGAGAAGCTTTTGTCTTCTTCAGGAAAAATAGAAACATCGTCTTTTTCAAAAATAAAAGAGAAATAAAAGATATTGAGAAAAAACACTTAGGAATGAAAAGAATATTTACCATTTTGTGTCTTCTGATGAGCCTGGCCCCAGTTTTCGGCCAGCCCAGTGGGGTGAAGAACGCCGCCAAGTCGGTGTTCACCCTGACCACCTTCAAGGCCGACGGTTCGATACTCTCGTCGAGCCACGGCGTGTTCCTCGACAACAACGGAACGGCCATGAGCGACTGGTCGTCGTTCGAGGGAGCCTCCACCGCCGTGGTGGTAGATGCCAGCGGCAAGCGGATGGAAGTGGAGAGCATCATCGGTGCCAGCGAGATTTACGATGTGGTGAAATTCCGCGTGAAAGGCAAGACCACGGGCATCAACATCTCGACAAGTGCCGAGCCCGTTGGCGCCCCCATCTACCTGGTGGGCTACGGACTGAAGAAAGCCGAGATCAAGGAGAGCAAACTGTCGAAAGTGGAGCATTTCATGGAGAAATACGCCTACTACATCTTCGCCATGGACATTCCCGAGAACACGTTGAGCTGCGCGGTGGTGAACGCCAGCGGACAGCTGCTGGGCATCCTGCAATCGTCGAAATACAGCACCGACCTGCACTCGACGAGCGCCAACTACGTGGCCGACATGAAGAGCGAGGGACTGACGGGCAGCGACCCCACATTCCGCCGCACAAGCATCCCCATCGCCATCCCCGACGACAAGGAGCAGGCCGTCCTGGCGCTGATGCTCGCCAGTCAGAGCAGGGATTCGCTGAGGTACGCGAAGACCATCGACCTCTTTATCGAGAAATATCCCGAACAGACCGAGGGCTACGCCACCCGTGCGCAGACAGAGAGCAACCTCAATGACTTCGACGCCGCCAGCCGTGACATGGAGACCGCCATCAAGAAGGCAACCGCCAAGGACGACGCCCACTACTCGTATGCCCGACTGATCTACCAGAAAGAGGTGTACAAGCCCGATGTGGCCTACCCCAACTGGAGCATCGACAAGGCACTTGAAGAGGTGCGCCTGGCCTCATCCATCAATCCCCTGCCCATCTACCGACACCTCGAGGCACAGATTCTCTACACGAAAAAAGAATACCAGCAGGCTCACGACATCTTCATCGACCTGGCCCAAAGCAGCATCAGGAACCCGGAACTCTTCTATGAGGCAGCCCAGTGCAAAACGATGATGGAAGCCCCGGTGGAGGAACGCCTGGCACTGATCGACAGCGCCATCAACCTGTTCAGCAAGCCGTATACCGCCGAAGCCGCCCCCTACTTCATCGCCCGCGCCGGGCTGTTGGAGATGAAAGGCGAATACCGCAAGGCCGTGGCCGACTACAACCAATACGACTCGCTGATGGCAGGACGCCTGGGCGTGGATTTCTATTATCAACGTGAGCAGTGCGAGGTGAAGGCCCGGCAATTCCAACAGGCTATCGACGACATCGACCGCGCCATCCGCCTGGCTCCCCGCGAGCCCCTCTTCCTGGCAGAGAAGGGCTCGGTGATGCTGCGTGTGAACAAGAAGGAGGAGGCTCTGGCCGCAGCCGAGCAATGCCTGGCCCTCGACCCCGAATACAGCGAGGGATACCTGGTGAGAGGTCTGGCCCTGATACAACTCGGAAAGAAGAAAGACGGCCTTGCCGCCTTCGAGAAAGCCAAGCAACTGGGCAGCGACCAGGCCGATGCCCTGATTGCCAAATACAAATAAAAGTGTCGTCATTTTTTGGAGTTCAGGAGTTGCAGGAGTTCAGGAGTTCAGACATTACTATGGCATGCTGACCGAATGGTGAAAAATAAACGGCAAAATATTTGGTAGTCAGCCAAAAAAGCAGTAATTTTGCAGCCGATTTGGAGGTTCCGTAGCTCAGCTGGATAGAGCAACTGCCTTCTAAGCAGTAGGTCTTGGGTTCGAGCCCCAACGGAATCACGGACTGACGAAGCGTCCAATTTCATTTAATTCACCAATTTTTTAACAACAACAAGATGTATTTAGACAAGGCAAAAAAAGAAGAGATCTTTGGAAAATACGGAAAGTCCAACTCTGATACTGGCTCACCAGAAGCCCAGATAGCATTGTTCTCCTACCGTATATCCCATTTGACGGAACACTTGAAAAAGAACCGTAAAGATTATACTACCGCACGGTCGCTGACCCAGTTGGTAGGAAAACGCCGTGCCCTTCTGAACTATCTGTACGACCGCGACATCGAGCGCTATCGTGCTATCATCAAGGCCCTTGGCCTGCGCAGATAATTTCAGCAGAGCAAAAGATCTTGGTCCCCGTGAGGCAGAGCCCCGCGGGGATTTTTTTGTGCCTTAGGATAGCCTCGGCGAGTGCCTATCCTTTGCGTATGGTCTTTGGTTTCTTGGGGGAGCCCGATTTTCCGAGAGAGGCAAATTCTTCGGGCGGCATGATTTCGCGTAGCGGTGTCATGACGAAATCACGCTCCAACATAAGGGGATGAGGAATCTTGAGGTCGGGATATGCGATGCGCCGGTCGTCGTAGAGCAAGATATCGATATCGATGACGCGGTCGTGGTATACACCATTCTCCGATTTCTCGGTGCGCCCCATATCCCTCTCTATCCTCTGGGTAGCAGCAAGCAGTTTTCTTGGCGACAGCGAGGTGTGGCAGCACACTACGGCATTGACGAAGGAGTTCTCCGACTCAAAGCCCCAGGGCTGGGTAACATAAAGAGTTGATTGGCGAACCACATCGCCAACCAACTCTTTTATTTTCTCAAGGGCAAGCCGAATGTTGGACCCTTTGTCGCCCAAATTCGACCCCAGTCCCAGATAAACAACGTGCTTGTCAGTCATCGAGGATGAGCATGGCGTCGCCGAAACATCCGAAGCGGTAGCCATTGTCGATGGCTTTCTGGTAGGCCTCCATCACCAAGTCGTAGCCACCGAAGGCACAAGCCGACATGAGGAGTGTGGAGAGAGGATGGTAGAAATTGCATATCATGGAGTCGGCCAGAGCGAACTCATAGGGAGGGAAGATGAACTTGTTGGTCCAGCCCTCATACTCCTTGAGCAGTCCGTCGGTACCCACGGCCGTCTCCGAAGCCTTGGCCACGGTCGTTCCCACGGCGCAGATATGCTTTCCGGTGAGTTTGGCCTTGTTCACCACGTCGCATGCCTCTTTTCCGATGAACATCTGCTCGGAGTCCATCTTATGCTTCGTAAGGTCCTCTACCTCTATGCTGTGGAAGCACCCGAGCGCGCAGTGAAGGGTGACGAAAGCAAACTCGATGCCCTTGATCTCCATGCGCTTCAACAGCTCGCGGCTGAAGTGAAGACCAGAGGCAGGAGCGGTGACGGCACCCTCGTTCTTGGCAAAGATGCACTGGAAGTTGTCCATATCCTCGGGCAGCACCGGACGGTCTTTCACCTTCACCATCTTGGTCTTTCCGGGCTCGTTCTCATCGGGCACCTCTTTCTCCGACTCATGGTCGATGATGTAATGAGGCAGTGGTGCCGAACCCAGCGCGTAGAGCTCGCGCTTGAACTTGTCGTGGGGACAATCGTAGAGGAACCTGAGCGTACGGCCACGGCTGGTGGTGTTGTCGATGACCTCGGCCACCATCGTGCCACTGTCGTCGAAGAAAAGCTTATTGCCGATACGGATTTTCCTGGCCGGTTCTACGAGCACGTCCCAGAGACGGAGGTTCTCGTTGAGTTCCCTGAGCAGGAACACCTCGATTTTGGCATCCGTCTTCTCCTTGGTGCCATAGAGACGTGCGGGGAACACCTTCGTATCGTTGAAGATAAACGCATCGCCTTCGTCGAAATACTCGATAAGATGCCTGAACTCGATGAACTGCGGTGTGCCATCGTCGTTAAGGAGGGGTTTTCCCTCCTCATCAGTGCGGTACATATCGATGCGGTTCGACTTGCGGTGCAGCACCATCATCCTGCACTCATCGCGGTGGAATGTAGGATAGAGTGCGATTTGCTCTTCGGGCAATTTAAACTTGAATTGAGATAATTTCATATCTATCTAATCCTTTTTTATAGTATTCTATTGAAGTTTCGCATTCGCTCAACTTTTTGTAGTTCAGTAGTTCAGGAGTTGCAGGAGTTCAGACAATAGCCCGAATTCACCTCATTATGTTCAATGGTGTTTAATTGGAGTAATGTCTGAACTCCTGAACTTCTCTAAAGTTGAGTATTCTTTTTAATCCCTGACTGCTTCGTGACCTCCCGTTCAGCCCAGGCTATTCTCGAGCCACTGTGGAAAGTCGTCGAGCGTGATGGCCTCTTCGACGCGGTAGTCGCCCACCCTTGTGCGCCGGAGCGAGGTGAGGAAAGCGCCACTGTCGAGTGCCTGGCCGATATCCCGTGCCAAGGCTCTGACGTAGGTGCCTTTTCCGCACACCACGCGGATGGAGAGCGTCATCTGCTCGGGGCAGAAGTCAAGCAGTTCGATCTCGTCGATATGCAAAGGCTTCGCCTTCAGCTGCACGTCGCGCCCCTTGCGCATGAGCAGATAGGCTCTTTTGCCATCCACCTTGCAGGCAGAGAACTCGGGTGGCACCTGCATGATGTCGCCCACGAAGTGCGGCAGCACCTCCTCCACCAGCTGACGGGTGATATGCCTGGTGGGATAGGTGAAATTGACCGTATGCTCACGGTCGTAGCTGGGAGTGGTGGCTCCAAGCTGGAGCGTGGCCACATACTCCTTGGTGTCGGCTTGGAGGCGGTCGATCTGCTTGGTGGCTTTTCCCGTGCAGAGCAGCAACACGCCTGTGGCCAGGGGATCGAGCGTGCCGGCATGCCCCATTTTCACCCTCTTCACGCCCAGTCGGCGCGACACCAGGTACCTGACATGCGCCAGAGCTCCGAAACTCGACATCCGGTAGGGCTTGTCGATAGGAATGATTACCCCCTCGTTGAAATCCATCAGTCTACCATGACTAAGGAATGACCTGTGAGCAGCAAGATGATGATGATGCCACCCACGACAATCCTATATATACCAAAAGCCTTGAATCCATATTTGGTGAGAAAGGCCACGAACCACTTCATGGCCAGCAAGGCCACGATGAAGGCCACCACGCATCCGAGGATGAGCATGGTGACGTTGTGGGCAGAGGCCCATGAGGTATCCTCCTTGAAGAGGTCGAGCAGGTCAAGCAACGTGGCCCCTGCCATGGTGGGCACGGCAAGGAAGAACGAGAACTCGGCCGCTTTCTTGCGCGATAGTTTCTGGGCCATGCCACCCACGATAGTGGCCATGGAGCGCGACACGCCGGGAATGACCGAGATGCACTGGAACAGACCTATCTTGAAAGCCTTTTTCTCATCGATCTCGTCGCTGTCGACCTTGTTGAACAGCCGGTCGCAGTAGAGCATGAACACACCACCCACCACGAGCATCACGGCTACCACCTCGACACTGTCGAGGAGCCAGTCGAGCAGTCCCGACTTCTTGGCCAGCAGTCCGATGATGACGGCAGGCAGCACGCCGATGAAGAGCAGCCAGTAGAACCTGAACTTATGGATGAGCTTCTGCAAGGCATTGCTTCCCTTGGGAACCGGCGTGTGGTTGAGCTGGAAGAACTGTTTCCAGTAGAGGCAGACTACCGACAAGATAGCACCAAACTGGATGATGAAAGTGAAAGCGTGAACGAAAGGATCGCCCTGCTGAATGCCCAGCAAGTTCTGTGTGATGATCATATGGCCAGTGGAAGACACTGGCAGGAACTCGGTGAGACCTTCTACAATGGCGATGATGATGGTTTCGAGCCAATTCATTTGCTCACCTCCTTCTTATTGTCGGTTTTCTGAAGACCTGTGGTATCCTGTCTTCCATCGTCTTTGGTGCGGTAGAGCACACCATAGACCATTGAGATGAAACCGACAAAGCACACCACTGGCGCCACCTTGACGCGCATGGTGCTGAAGATATCGGGGTTGAAAGTTGTCTCATTCGACCCTGCTCCGCTCATGAGGATAAAACCCAGGATTACAATAACCATTCCGATGGCGAGCAGGATGAAATTCATTCGTCCGAAAGCCAGATTTCTCTTGTCCATGATTGATTGAAAAGAAAATAAATGAAACTAAATCTTGTAGAGCTCACCAGCCTTCATCTTGAGGAACTTGTTGACCGAGAGCCATGAGCAGAACGTGGTGATGACGACGCCGGCCAGGAGCACGGCAATGCCAGTGATGGCCATCACCTGCCATGTGAGCACCTCCTTCACCTCAGGGTCGAAGCGGAAGAGGAAATAGAGGCCAGCGGCCAGCACGACAAGGGCGATGAGGGCTGCCACGATGCCAAGGACAATGGCCTGCTTGATGAACGGCCTACGGATGAATCCCCACGATGCACCCACCAGTTTCATGGTGTGAATATTGAAGCGGCGGGCATAGATGCCCAATTTCACCGTGTTGTTGATGAGCACGAAAGAGACGATGAGCAGCAGACCTGCCAACACAAGGAGCACGATGCTCATCCGGGCAAGCGTCTTGTTCACGCTCTCCACGAGGTCCTCAGGATAACGTATCTCGGTGACCTTTGGAATCTTGGTCAGTTCGGCGGAAATCCACTTCAGCGAATCGTTGGTGGCATAGTCGGCATTGAGCTGGAACTCAATCTGCGAGCCGAAAGGGTTGGCGCCGGTGAACTCAGAGGGGTCGGTGCCCAGCACCTCTTTCTGCTCCAAGAGCACCTGCTCCTTGCTGATATACTCCAACTTGTTGATGTAGGGTTTGGTGGCGAGCTTGTCGCAAAGTTGCTTTGCCTCCGGGTCGGTAATGTCCTCGCCCAACAGCATCGTGACGGTAAGGTTTTCCTTCACGTATGACGACAAATTACGCGCTGTAAACACAGTAAGCACAACCATGCCCAAAAGGATGAGTACCATGGCCGTGCTGATGCACAAAGTAAACACCTGCAATCCTTGACGATTGCGGGTCTTGTTCCTATTTTTTCCCATTTTGCTGAAATGTAAATTGCAATCTACATTGATTTTCCTTGGAGGGCTCCATCCCCTGGCATCACTCCTGACAACCAGGAGGGGATTACCCCTCTCAAAAGTTTGGTGCAAATTTACTAAAATTTCCTTGCTGCCACAACACTTTAACGACTATTAACGCACGGGCGGCGGAAAAGAGCCAGCTTTTTGTTTTGCCATTCACCGCTTTTTCGCTATCTTTGCATAATATGCTGCACGCCGGAGACGAATTCATCCGGCCCCATTGACGACAAGTCACTACTTATTATTTATGAGCACGATTATCTATCCCTCTCCCATCTTCGGTCCGGTGCACAGCCGAAGGCTGGGATTGTCGCTTGGCATCAACCTGATGCCAGGCGATGGCAAGATATGCACATTCGACTGTATTTACTGCGAATGCGGGCTGAATGCCTGTCACCGGCCCCAGGCCCCACGTCCCACACGCGATGAAGTAAGTGAACGCCTGCGCGAGACCCTCACAGTCATGGCGCAGCGCGGTGAGCACCCCGACGTGCTGACCTTCGCCGGTAATGGCGAGCCCACCGCCCATCCCGACTTCGCCGGCATCATCGACGACACGCTCGCCCTTCGCGACGAGCTCGCTCCCCAGGCCAAGGTATCGGTACTGAGCAACGCCACCTTTATCCACAGGGAGACGGTGAGGGCAGCACTGATGAAGGTGGACAACAACATCCAGAAACTCGATACCGTGGACATGGACTACATCCGCAGGGTGGACCGTCCGGTCAACCCCCACTACGACGTGGAGAAAATCGTGGAGCACATGAAGCTCTTCGAAGGCCACGTAGTGGTGCAGACCATGTTTATGAAAGGCAGCACCGGCACGGAAAGCGTGGACAACACCACCGACCACTACGTCACCCCGTGGCTCACCGCCCTGCAACGCATTTGTCCGCGCGAGGTAATGATCTACACCATCGACCGTGAGACGCCCATCAGCGGCCTGGAAAAGGCCACCCATGAGGAACTGGACCGCATCCGCGACCTCGTGCTGGGGTTGGGCATACCCTGCACCGCCTCCTACTGAACCCGTGAGAAGCCGGAGAAAAGCACCCAACAAGAACCATCGAACCACCACATACCTTACCAACTATGATGACCGACAAGAACATCCATATCAACTACCTGCCAAGCATCAACTACGCCATCTGGAGCAATGGTGAGCAATGCCTCAACCTCTGCGAGTTCACCAACGACAGCGACGACGACTGGCACGACATCACCGTGCGCATCGAAGGCGAGATGCTCGCTGCGTCGGAATGCCGCATCGACCTCATCCCCCGTGGCTCCGTAGTGGCGGTGGAGCACCTGAGCATCACCCCCGACAGTGAGAAACTGCGCAATCTGACAGAGAGCTGCTCCACGCAGTTCACGCTCAAGATAAAGGAGGGCGACGAGGAGGTCTTCTCCCACACCTACCCCATCCGCCTGCTCGCCTTCAACGAGTGGACGGGCGTCAACAAAAGGCCCGAGACCACCGCTGCCTTCATCCTTCCCAACTCGCCGGCACTCAACTCCGTGAAGATAGCCGCGGCGAAACACCTGGAACGCCTCACGGGGTCGTCGGCACTCGACGAGTACCAGACACAAGACCACAACCGCGTGCGTGCGATGGTGGCCTCGGTGTATGAGGCCCTCAGGGAGGAAGGCATCGTCTACATCACCCCACCCGCCAGTTTTGAGGACACCGGCCAGCGCATCCGCCTTGCCGACGAAGTGCTCAGCCAAAAGACGGGCACCTGCGCCGACCTCTCGCTGCTGATGGCCTCAGTGCTCGAGGGCATCGGCCTGCACACGATGATTGTAGTGATAAAAGGCCACATGATGGTGGGCTGCTGGTTGGTAGACCGCCGATACCCGCAGATGATCTGCGACGACGTGAGCTTCCTCTCGAAGTCGGTGGCCGACGGCGTGAGCGAGTTGGTGCTTGTGGAGGCCACCAAGCTCACCGAGAAGAACGTGTCGTTCGAGCAAGCCGTGACCTCGGCCGAGGACACCATCCACAACAAGCCCGGCGACTTCATCATGGCCATCGATGTGCGCTCGTGCCGGCTCAACGGCATCCGCCCGCTTCCCACCGCCGCCACCCAGGAGGAGCAGGAAGGGATAGCGCTCGACAATGCCACCACCAACGTGCGCGAGCTACGCCAGTATCAACTCACCGAGGAAGAGGAGCGCAAACTCACCCGCCAGCAAATATGGGAGCGCAAGCTGCTCGATTTCTCGCTGCGCAACAACCTGCTCAACCTGCGACGTGGCAAGCGTATGCTGCCTTTCGTCTCGTTCAACCTGGAGGATTTGGAAGACCATCTGCAAGCCAAGGAAGACTACAGTATCCTGCCGTTGCCCCTGAAGAAGAACGTGAGTCCGGACGGGGATGGAATGTATGACTCGCGCCAATACCGCGATGAACTGGAACAGTTTGCTCTCGAAGGCATCAAGCACAACCAGATTTACACCTTCTGCACTGAGGAGGAGTTGCAGACCGGCCTGAAGGGGCTGTTCCGCGCCTCGCGCACCGCACTTGAGGAGAACGGCGCCAACACCCTCTTCCTCGTGCTCGGCCTGCTGAAATGGTATGAGACCGAGAAGAGCGTGAAAGCACGCTATGCCCCGTTGCTGCTTGAGCCCGTCGACATCGTGAAGAGGAGCGGCAACAACTACCTGCTGCGCGTGAGAGAGGAAGACATCACCTTCAACACCACCTTAGTGGAGATGATGAGCCAGCAATACGACCTGCACATCACCGGCGTGAACCCACTGCCCACCGACGACTCAGGCATCGACGTGCGCAAGGTGTTTGCCAGCGTGCTTACCGCCATCAAGGACCGCCCCCGCTGGAACGTGGTGGAAGAGAGCATGCTGGGGCTATTCTCCTTCAGCAAGTTCGTGATGTGGAACGACATCCACAACAACGCCGACAAGATGCGCCAGAACCCCGTGGTGGAAAGCCTGATACAAAAGCGGTTGGTGAACGTGACCGACGGCACGGTCACCGACACCAGGAAAGTTGACGGCAGCATCGCCCCTGGCAACTACGCCATCCCCGTAGACGTGGACTCCTCGCAGTTGGAGGCCGTCATCGAGTCGGGTGAGGGACGCAGCTTCATCCTCTACGGTCCTCCGGGCACCGGCAAGAGCCAGACCATCACCAACATGATAGCCAACGCGCTCTTCAACAACCGCCGCGTGCTGTTCGTGGCCGAGAAGATGGCCGCCCTGGAAGTGGTGCAGAAGCGTCTGGCCAAGATAGGGCTCGACCCTTTCTGCCTGGAGATGCACTCCAACAAGATGACGAAAGGACACCTGCTGGAGCAGTTGAAAAAAGCCCTCGACATCACCCGCCTGAAGTCGCCCCAGGAGTACGAGCAAGAGTCGAAGGCCCTTTTCGAGGAGCGCAAGCAACTCATCAAATACGTCGACCAGCTGCACACGAAACAACCGTCCGGACTCTCACTCTACGACTACATCTCGCGCTATACCGCCGTAAAGAGCGAAGACGCGCTGCCCCCCACCCCAGCGTTCATCGCCGGCATCGACACACAGCGCATCGCCGAGGCCGAGCGGGCCATCCAGGAGCTGGCACCCGTGTTTGCCATCACCGGTGCTCCCGGCCAGAATCCCCTCAACGGCCTGCTCATCACCGACCCCAGTTTCGATGCACAGCAGAAGACCGCCCAACTGCTCTCCCAGCTGAGCACGCTCCTGCCCAAGGCCATCCAGGCCATCCAGGCGCTGAACACCGCCAACGGACTGAGCATCCCCATCACGGCAGCCTGGGCACAATGGACAGAGCAGTTCGTAGACGCCGTGGGCAAGACTCCCGCCGTGAACAAAGACATTCTGAGCATTGCACTCGACAACGCCCTTGGCGAGCGCTGGCGCCAAACCATAGCCAAAGGGAAGGCGCGCGACGAGGCTCGTTCTGCCCTCACCCGCACCTACGCCCCCGAGATACTGCAACTCGACGGGATGAAACTGGCCACCGACTGGAACAACGCATGCCAGAAATGGGCCATCCCCCGCATATTCGCCAAGAAAAATGTGGTGAAGGGTCTCAAGGGATACCGCGCCGACGTGACTGCCGACGACATTCCTGCCCTCATCGAGAACCTGCAGAAATACCGACGGATGACCAATGAGCTGGCTCCGCTTCAAGCCGAGATGACCCGCATCTTCGGGATGCTGGCCACCCCAGGCAGCGAGCAATGGCAGAAGATGGAAGACAGCCTGCGCAACGCCGCTTCGATACAGGACATGGTGCGGCAGACTGGCACCCCCACCGCCTATATCCCCCCAATCGACCGCTCCGCCACGCTGGGAGTGGACATCAGCGCCGTGCGACAAGTGAACTCCCTCCTGCATGCCGCCATGGCCTACTGTGCCCTGTCGCCCAAGGTCACCCTCGACACGGTGGTGCAGCGCCTGCCCCAGTGGCAAGTGAACATCGGCACGTCGCGCGACTGGTCGCAGTGGTGCCTACGCCGCAGGAAACTCCTCACGATGCATCTCTCGCCCGTAGTCGACTACCTGGAGCAGGGCCATGACCAAAACGAAGCCCTCGAGGCCATGCAGCGCGGACTCTACAAGAAGCTCTCGATGGACATCATCGACAATGACCCTGAACTACGGATTTTCAACGGCCTCATCTTCGAGGAGAAGATCGCCCTCTACCGCGACAAGGCCAAGCAATTCCAGGAACTGACAAAGCGGGCTCTCTACTGCATCCTGGCCTCACGCATCCCCTCACTGACGATCGAGGCCTCGCACAGTTCGGAGATAGGCACGCTGAAGCGCCTCATCAACTCAGGAGGCCGCGGCACCACCATCCGCCACATCATCGACCAGATACCCACGCTCCTGCCCAAACTTTGTCCGTGTATGCTGATGAGCCCCATCTCCGTGGCACAGTATATTGACCTCGACCAGGAAAAATTCGACATCGTGGTCTTCGACGAGGCCTCTCAGATGCCTACCAGCGAGGCCGTGGGCGCCATTGCCCGTGGCAAGGCCCTCATCGTGGTGGGCGACCCGAAACAGATGCCCCCGACGAGCTTCTTCACTACGACCAACGTGGACGAGAGCGAGGCCGAGAACGACGACATGGAGAGCATCCTCGACGACTGCATCACGCTGTCGTTCCCCGACAACTACCTCACCTGGCACTACCGCAGCCGCCACGAGAGCCTGATAGCCTTCAGCAACTCACAATACTACGAAGGCAAGCTCTACACCTTCCCGTCGTCCGACGACCGGGCCTCGAAAGTGAGACTGGTGAACATCGACGGCACCTACGACATGGGCAAGACCCGTTGCAACCGCTCCGAGGCCGAGGCCATCGTGAAAGAAGTGGTGCGCCGCCTGCGCGACCCCGAGCTCTCGAAACTCAGCATCGGCATCGTATCGTTCAGCAAGGTGCAGCAAGACCTTATCGAGGACATCCTCGTGGAAGAGCTGGGCAAAGACCCCGAGCTGGAGCGCAAGGCCTACGACTGCGAGGAGCCCATCTTCATCAAGAACCTGGAGAATGTGCAGGGCGACGAGCGCGACGTGATCCTGTTCTCGGTGGGCTATGGTCCCGACAAGAGTGGAAAGGTGTCGATGAACTTCGGTCCGCTCAACAACCAGGGAGGCGAGCGCCGTCTGAACGTGGCCGTGAGCCGTGCCCGCTACGAGATGGTGGTGTTCTCGACGCTTCGCGCCGAGCAGATCGACTTGAACCGCAGTCGCGCGAGAGGCGTGGAAGGCCTGAAGCGCTTCCTGGAGTTTGCCAAGAGCGGCCGCATGCCGGTATCCTCGGCCCAGATAGAGGAGGATACCGACCACACAATCGTGAACTCCATCGCCGAGGAGCTGCGGGCCCATGGCCATCAGGTGGACACCAAGGTGGGCCGTTCGAGATTCAAGATCGACCTGGCCATCATCGATCCCCGCAAGAGCGACCGCTACCTGCTGGGTATCGTGTGCGATGGCACCAACTACTATGCGACGAAGACCCAGCGCGACCGCGAGATCTGCCAGCCTGGCGTATTGAAAGGTCTGGGCTGGAACCTGCTCCGCGTATGGACCATCGACTGGTTCCTGAACCGTGAGAAGGTGCTCGACCGCATTCTCGACGAGATAGACCGACTGACAAAAGGGAAGGAAGACGCACCTGCCTCACAGGGCACCAATGCCACGGTGAGCAAGAAGCCCGCGCCGCTGGCATCGGCATCGGCTCCCCAGAAGAAAGACGGCGAGAACCCAACTGCCACGGCGAAAGAGACCGAGCAGCAGAAACGTCTCTCGTCGATACCCTTCGACGTGAGCGAGGACGACCTGATCACCATCAAGAACGACAAGGAGCAACCCTACGACCTGGCCGACATTCCCATCAAGTTGCAGGGTGCCACCCAGGAAGCCGTGTCGCTGCACCGCAGGCAAATCATCGGCGACCTCCAGACCATCATCCGTCGTGAGCAGCCCGTGACCTATGGCTACCTGCAGGACCGTATCAAGAAAATCTACGGACAGAGCCGTGTGAGCGAGCGCTTGAAGCACATCATCGACAACGAGGTGTCGAAGTCCTACATCGACCCATCATCTAATCCCAACGACCCCACGATCTGGCAAGATGCCGACCATGCCCGCGGATACACCAAATACCGTAAGGCCAACGGCCGTGAGCCCGACCAGATCTGCACGTTGGAGATCAAGAACCTGCTCAGGATGGCCGTGTCGCAGCAATTGTCGCTCTCGCACGAAGACCTGCTCCGCCAGGCAGCGAAACTGCTCGGTTTCGCCCGTCGCACGCCACGGCTCGACAATGCCGTGGGCCGCGCCATCGACCAACTCTGCAACGAGGGGTTCATGACCAACCAAGGTGGCACCATCACGATGTGCTGACGGAAGATGGACCACACCTTATGACATAGAAAAGGGCATCGGATTGACCGATGCCCTTTTCATATCATGCTTCTAAAGAGATTCTGGAATTAAAGCCAACGCACGTAGCAGAAATCCTGTCGGTGAGGCAGTTTGTCGCTCTTGGGATACATACGCACGGCAGCCTTGTAAGTGCCGGCCTCATCGGGCTCGATATCACACTCGAAGGTATAGAGGTTACCTTCCCTGCCAATGAGCTTGAAGGGGTGCACGCTGGCAATGCGGTCCTCGCCCTTGGCATCGGTCTTGAGGATGACGACCTCGAGTCCCACGGCATCGTCGAGTCCCTGCTCGTCGATAACGTACTTCACGGTGAACTCGGTACCGGTCTCAGCGGTAAAGTCATTCATGGTGCTTGACTTCGACACCACCGAGATGGCATCCCAGCGCTCGGCCACGGTCTCCTTCCAGAAAGCAATCTCCTTTGCCATTTGGTTGCCATTGGCGTGCAGCTTCTTCGAACGCTCGGCCAGACGGCAGTAGAACTTCGAATAGTAGTCGTCGAGCTGGCGCTTCATGGTGTAGTGCGGAGCGATGGTGGCGATGGAGTTCTTGATCACCTTCACCCAGCCCTCGCTGTAACCTTTCTCGCACTTGTCGTAGTAGAGCGGGATGATCTCATTCTCGAGCAAGCCATAGATAGTGGCGGCATCGAGCTGGTCCTGGTAACCCTGGTTCTCATAGGTGCGCTTCTCGGTGAGTGCCCATCCGGCACCCTCGCGGTAGCCCTCGAGCCACCATCCGTCGAGCACGGAGAGGTTGACCACACCATTCATCTCGGCCTTCTCGCCCGATGTGCCCGAAGCCTCGAGCGGACGGGTCGGGGTGTTCATCCAGATGTCGACACCCGAAACGAGTCGGCGTGCAAGGCGGAAGTCGTAGTCCTCGAGGAAGATGATCTTGCCGAGGAACTCCGGGCGCTGGCTGATCTCGAAGATACGCTTGATGAGTCCTTGTCCGGCACCATCAGCGGGGTGAGCCTTACCCGAGAAGATGAACTGCACGGGACGGTCGGGGTTGTTGACAATCTTCGACAGGCGCTCAAGGTCGGTGAAGAGCAGGTGTGCGCGCTTGTAAGTAGCGAAACGGCGGCAGAATCCGATCATCAGCGCATTGGGGTTGATCTTCTGGAGCAGGGACACCACGCGTGAGGGGTCACCCTGGTTCTTGAGCCATGTCTCGCGGAACTTGTCGCGGATATAGTCGACGAGCTTTTTCTTCAGTGCCATACGAGTGGCCCAGATTTCCTCATCGGGCACATTATAGATGGCGTGCCAGATTTTCTCGTTGCTCTGGTCGCCCATGAATTTCTTGTCGAAATACTTGGCATAGAGCTGGCGCCACTCTGTGGCAGCCCAGCTTGGGAAGTGCACACCATTGGTGACATATCCCACATGGTTCTCCTCAGGATAGTAGCCGTTCCATATAGGAGCGAACATCTTCTGGCTTACCCATCCATGGAGCTTGCTCACGCCATTGACCTCCTGGCATGTGTTGCAAGCGAAAATCGACATGCAGAAACGCTCGGAGTGGTCGTCGGGATTCTGGCGGCCCATGCCGATGAACTCATCCCATGTGATACCGAGCAGCTGAGGATAGCCACCCATGTATTTTCCGAACATTCCCTCATCGAAATAGTCGTGGCCGGCGGGCACGGGAGTGTGAACGGTGTAGAGCGACGATGCCCTCACCAGTTCGAGAGCCTGGTTGAACGTCAGGCCGTCGCGCACATAGTCGCAGAGACGCTGCAGGTTGCAGAGTGCGGCATGTCCCTCGTTGCAATGGTAGATCTCTTTCTGGATGCCCAGTTTCTTGAGCGTGAGCATACCACCAATGCCGAGGAGGATCTCCTGCTTGAGCCTATTCTCCCAGTCGCCACCATAGAGAGAGTGGGTGATGGGCTTGTCGAACTCAGAGTTCATCTCGTTGTCGGTATCGAGGAGGTAGAGGGGGATACGTCCCACATTCACACGCCACACGTAGGCATGCACCTGATAGTTCATATAGGGAACGTCGACCACGAGGTGGTTGCCGTCGGCATCGAGCTGGCGCTCGATGGGCAGCGAGTTGAAGTTCTGTGCCTCGTAGTTGGCAATCTGCTGTCCGTCCATGCTGAGCGACTGCTTGAAGTAGCCGAAGCGATAGAGGAATCCCACGGCGCACATGTCGACATTGCTGTCGGAGGCCTCCTTAAGATAGTCACCAGCGAGCATACCCAGACCACCGGAGTAGATCTTGAGCACTTGGTTGAGGCCATACTCCATGCTGAAGTAAGCCACAGAGGGGCGTTTGCTATTGGGCTTGACATCCATATATGCGCGGAACTTCTTGTATACGTCGTTCACGCACTTCATGATGTTCTTGTCTTTCTCGATTTCCTGTTTTCTGTCGTAGCTAAGGCGCTCAAGGAGCATCACGGGATTGTGTCCCACCTCCTCGTAGAGATCTTCGTCAAGGCTTCTCCAAAGGTCTCGTGCCTCGTAGTTCCATGCCCACCACATATTGTGGGCGAGTTCATCGAGACATTCCAATTGTTTGGGAAGCTTTGACTTTACTGTCACTTCTTTCCACTGGGGAACATTTGCATAATCTGCCTTAATTTTCATACTTGATAAAATATAAGTTTTAATTGTGTTCGCTTATTCTTTGAGAGGCTTTGCGCAATGCGATGTCGTAGGCCTCATAATAATATTTGATGAAATGGATCCACAGCGCCTTTTTCGAGAGTTTTTCGGCATTGGCGCGTGCTTTCGCCACTTGCTGACTGGTGAAAGCGGAGAATTCGGATACCGTGTCCTTGATGTTGTCGGCCACCTCGGAGTAGTTGTAGTCGGTGCGGTGAATAACCTTCACGCCATCAATGATTTCGCTGTCGCCACCATTCTCGTTATTGGCCCACTGTCCGAAACCAGCCAGGTCGGTAGTGATGCAGGGCACCTTGAACGCCACTGCCTCGAGCGGTGTGTATCCCCAAGGCTCATAATAGGAAGGATAGATGCAGAGGTCATTTCCCAATATGAGGTCGTAATAGGTCATGTTGAACACGCCGTCGTCACCAATAAGGTAGCAAGGCAGGAAAATCAGTTTCACATGGTCGTCGGGCCGGTTCCACATATCCAGATACTTGAGCATGCCCAGCACGTTGTCGTGCGACATATTGTGGAGCCAGTGAGTGACGAGAGGCACCTCGAGCGGTGTGTCAAACTTTTTCTTACTCTCCAACCGTTCCACGAGGTCTTTTCTGGGTTCTCCCACCCATCCTGGAACTTCGATAAAAGCCAGCACCTGTTTCTTCAAGTTCCTGTCGCGCAAAAGGCGGTTCATGGCCTCGATATACACATCCACGCCCTTGTTCCTGAACTCGTATCTTCCGCTTGTCGAAACAATCAGCACATCATCGTCAAGGTCAGTGCCTATGAGGGCATTGGCTACATTGATGAGGCGCTTCCTTGCCTGACGCCGCTTCTTGGTGAATTCTGCACCCTTTGGAACGAAGTCGTTCTCGAATCCATTGGGCAAAACCACGTCGACAGGCTTGTCGAGCAGTTCAAGGCACTCCTTTGCGGTAATGTCGCTAACGGTAGTGAAACAGTCAACATTTTTGGCAGTCTGTTTCTCAATGGAATGCTTGCTTTGCATGTTGAGCTCACCCGCCATTTGGTCGCCATTGTAAGCGAAGAGATAATCGTAGAGAGGCTTGTTGTTGCCCGCTATGCTTCTTCCGATGCTCGTGGCATGGGTAGTGAAGACCGTAGCGATTTGTGGCAGCCGGTGGCGGATATAGAGAAGTCCGAGCCCCGTCATCCACTCATTGCCATGATACACCACTTTGGTATCCGAATTGAGATAGAATTGGTAGAAACTCTCCACCACCAATCCCGCGGCATAGGAGAACATGGAAGCCTCGTCGTAGTCGCCATAGGCATGAAGGCTGTCTACCTGGTAGAGTTCCCACAACATGGTGTAGATTTCATCTTTCTGGGTATAATAATCCTCGAAATCCACTAAGATAGCAATAGGATTTCCTGGAATATTCCACCGTCCGATCTTCATTTTCAGTCCCTCTTTCCGGGCACTTTCCCTCCACTCCTCAAAGAGCGTAGTGTCTTCAATGAAATAAGGAGATTTCTTTTCGTGCCAGCAATCTGGTCCTATAAATATAATGTGGTCGGTAAATCTCTCCTGCAAGGTGTTGGCCCTTGTGGACAAAACGGTATAAATACCCCCAACTTTATTGCAAACTTCCCAACTTGACTCAAAAATATAATCGGGAAATAACAAATTTTTACCCATGTGAAAAACTAATAATCCGAGTGCAAAGTTACTAAAAAAATTCAAAAAAAGACCTTGAAAAAAAAGTTTTTTGAATATCCAAAGCATATATTGAGAAAAAAGAATAACTTTGTAAAAAAATAGTATTAGGTTAGGTAAAAAGCTCATACAATATGACAAGAATCCTTTTTTCGTTACTATTCTTTGTCGTCCCTTTCTGCTGTCAGGCTCAAGACGAGCAGCCTTTCAAGGGCAGATTTTACAACGCCGAATACCAGGTTTTCTTGGTTATCGACGCCTACGACCAGCAAGTGACCGTACCTGGCCAGGAGTTGTTTGGTGAGATTCCCGGATACCTGGGGTCGAAACGCGACAGCCGTGTATGGTTGATTACCGAGGTATCGGTCAAGAACCAGCGGAATGCCACTATCGAGGTGATCAACGACTACGGCAGTGAGGATTTCATCGCCCACCTGTCGTTCGATGATGAGGGCAACCTCGTCATGAAGCATGAGAAAGGAAGCACTTACAAGATTGTGGTGAATAGGAAATACGTGAAGATACCCTCGAAAATCGTGCTGAAGAGAGAGTGATAGGCTCGATGGGCATGATGGGCTCAATGGGCATGATGGGCTCAATGGGCATAAAAAAAGAGGGCTCCCGGAAGCGAACTTCCAGGAGCCCCTGTCATAAAGAAGGCGGTGACCTACTCTCCCGCATTGCATTGCAGTACCAT
>ONSV01000027.1 GCA_900320585.1 uncultured Prevotellaceae bacterium
GCGCTGGCGGTTCTCCTGTACGTTCAGGTTGGCGTTGAACTGCTTCACGGTCCAGCCGCCGTTGCCGTCGCTGGCCTCCACGAGGGCGAAGCCGTCCTTGTCGTAGCCCACGAACTTCAGGCCCCAGAAATCGCCCAGCGTGCTGCCCACCTCCATGCAGTGCGTGGTGGTAGAGATCGGATCCCAGCTGCCAGCCGAGGGCCACAGCTCCTGGAAGTTATCGGTCTCATAGAGGTCGTTGCTCAGCTTGAGCAGCTTGTTGGTGTTGTGCGAGCCTGTGAAGGTGGTGGTCCACTCGAAGTCCTTCGTCTGCACAGGGATGGCCTCGATCATCAGCTCGATACCGGTGTTGCGCATGTCGCCCACGTTCACCAGCGTCTGGCTGTAGAGGTTTGGCGGCATCGGCACGTTGTACCAGAAGAGCAGGTCGTTGGTGGTCTTGATATAGAAGTCGAGCGAACCGTGGATGCGGTCATTCAGGAAACCGTAGTCGAGACCGAAGTTCCACTCCTTGGTCACCTCCCACTTCAGGTCGGGGTTGGGGTTCTGCACCACCTCAAGGGTCTTGACCCACTTGCCGTCCATCGACATCACGTCGCCATAACCCGCAAAGTTATACACGTTCTGTGCCAGATAAGAGTCACTGGGGGTGATACCTGTCACACCGTAGCCCACGCGGAGGCGCAGGTTGCTGAGCCAGTTGCGGGTGTCCTTCATGAATGCCTCGTTCATGATGTTCCAGCCGAGGGAGACAGAGGGGAAGGTGGCCCACTTGTGGTTGGCACCGAACTTGGAAGAGCCCTCATGACGGATGCTGACGAGTGCGTTGTAGCGGTCGGCATAGCCGTAGCTGACACGTCCGAAGAAGCCCACGAGCTTGTTGTCATTCCTGTAGCTGCCCATCGAGGCGTGATGGTCCTTGTCTGTCAGGAACGAGCCGTTGCCCAGGTTGTTCCAGAGGAAGGCCGTGGTAGAGAAGTCGGTGTTAGAGGCATTGAAGCCGTCGTTCTCCTTATAGAGATAGCTGTAGCCCACGATGGCGTTGAAGCGGTGGTCGTTCCACTGGGCATCATAGCGCGAGGTCAGTTCGAGGTTCTTTCTGACGCTGTAGTCCGAGTTCTTGCCGGCAGAGCCGTTGTAGCCCTGGCGCACGATCGAGTAGTGAGTGGGCGAAGTCCAGTTCTCGCCGTCGGTAGAGGTCTCGCCCCAAGAGAGCATCAGGTTGGTCTTCCAGCCCTTGATAGGCTCCACGGTGACGTTGCCCACCAGCTGAGAGAAGCGGATGCGGGTATTGCCGAAGGCCTCGTTCTGCAGCTCAACGGGGTTGTAGTACTGCAGCTTGTTGAAGTTCTCGTAGTAGCTGCCGTCGGGGTTATAGACGGGTTCCGACGGGTTGCGGATGACGGCCTGACGATAGGCGTAGTCGGCGTCGGTATTCGTGTATTTCTGACGGGTCACGAGGGCATTGACATTAAACTTCAGAATGTCGTTCCACACAAACTGGGTGTAGTCGAGCTGCATCTTGAAGTTCTCGTTGTCGGTATTGCGGATGATACCCTCCTCCTTGGCGTAGCTCACGTTGGCCGAGTAGGTGGCGTTCTTCGTGCCGCCACTGATGTGCAGGTCGTGGTTGTGCTTGAAGCCGGCCTTGCGCGAGATGGCGTCGAGCCAGTTTGTGTCGTAGCCGAGATAGTCCTGGGCGGTCTTGCCGTAGATGATGTCATGGGTGTCCATGAAGTCGGCTTTCTTGGCCCACTTGGAGAAGGTGACATAGCCATTATAGGTGACAGAGGCAGGTGTGTCGCGTTTACCGGTCTTGGTGGTGATGATGATCACACCGTTGGCACCGCGCGTACCGTAGATAGCGGCTGCAGAGGCATCCTTCAGCACGTCGATAGAGGCGATGTTCTCAGGAGCCACAGTGGTCAGGTTGCCCTCGATGCCATCCACCAGGATGAGCGGTGTAAGGCTGCCCACGAGGGTCGTGATACCACGCAGACGGATGCTGGAGGTGGCAGTAGGACTACCGCTGGCGTTGACCACCGTCAGACCGGCAATCTTACCTTTCACCAGTTCGGCAGCGTCGCCGATCTTACCGGCGTTGAAGTCCTCGGCCTTCACGGAAGCCACGGCAGAGGTGATGTCACCCTTGCGCTGGGTGCCGTAACCGATGACCACCACTTCGTTGAGCAATGCGTTGTCTTCCTCGAGCGTCACATTGTTGCCGGCCTTTACCTCCTGCGGAAGGAAGCCGATGTAGCTCACCACGAGGGTGGCATTGCGGTTGGAAACATTGAGCGAGTAGTTACCGTTGATGTCGGTAACTGTAGCATTCTGGGTGCCTTTCTCGGCAACCGTGGCTCCGATAATCGGTTCGCCCTTGGCGTCAGTGACAACACCCTTCACTACAACACCTTGCTGAGTAACCTCGGCAATAGTTGGTGATGTGCTTTCTGCGGCCAGGGCGGTCATTCCACCCGAAACCAGCAGCAGCAAACATAGAAAATGTTTTTTCATACCGATTTTTTTTTAGGTTTGATAAAGTGATACATATTTTAGGTTATTTGTTTACTTTCCATTCGAGCACACCGCCCGATTCTCCCTGCCGCAACTTGGCCAGTATCTTCAGCCCCGAGGTCCGCACAGGAGCGAAGTCAACGCTGTTGTAGCAATCCTTGCTCACCGTGTAGGGACTGTGGTCGGTCACTTCCTGCCACTCGCCACTGGCGTCCTTGTAGTAGAGCGTCCACGACTCGGGTGTGCGGAAGTTGCCGTCGTAGTGGTCGAAGTCGAGCCAATACACCTGCACGTTCGACACCTCATACTCCTGGTCGAACTGGTAGGTGATGGCCTCGGTGGACCCCCGCTTCAGCCACCAGTAGTGATAGGGCTTCGAGGTGTCCGACGAGCGCTTGGGCTCCCACTGGTCGTTGGTGCCGCCAGCCCAGGAGTCTACGGGAGCGGTCTCAGGGGCATCGTTCTGGATGGGACCACGGTTGCAGAACGTCTGTGCCTTCGAGGCGATGGTGGGCAGCGGGGTGGCCACAGCCATAGACGGTGTGTTGGCAATCCACACTTCCATCTGCTCGTTGCCACGGTTGTTCCAGGTAGAGTAGGGGATGGCACGGAAACGCACATCCTTTACCTGGCCGTCGTGTTGCAGTTCCTTCGCATTGCCCTCGAGCACAACCACGCCGTTGAGCAGGCCGGCCTCGTAGTGGGCGCTGATGGGTGCGCTGTCGAGGATATACTTGTTGAACACCTTGTGGTCGGGTTGGTCGGTGCCCTCCAGACAGTAGACGATGGGACCGCGCTCAAGGGCCACCTTGCCACGGTCGTCCTCAGCATTGTCGTTGGCCACGATGCGGCGAACGTCCATTGGGAAGTCGAGCTCTATCACGTCGCCTTTCTTCCAGGAGCGCGAGATGCAGACATAACCATCTTCATTCGCCATGCCTGCTGCCACACCGTTTACTGTGACGGCGTAGGCAGAGGCGGCTTCGCTATAAGTATAGAGAGAGTTGTTCGTAGGAGAATCCTTCAGCCAGGAAGGGATGCGGAGTTTGACAGCAAACTTGCCGCCGCCCTTCGTCACCTTGATGCTGATTTTACCATTCCAAGGATAGTCGGTGGTCTGCTCCAACTCCACGTTGCCAATCTTCGCCTTGCCCTGAGCATAGAGGTTCACGAAGATGTCCTTTCCCTGCTGGGCATAGATGTATCCCGGGATGGAGGCCACGAAGCGGGTGATGTTGCCGGGGCAGCAGGCACAGCCAAACCATTTCTGGCGCTCGTGCTCGCCGTCGCTCTCCAGCGGATTGTCATAGAAGAACTTGTCGCCACTGAGCGAGACACCGCTCATCACATTATTATATAACGCGCGCTCGCATACGTCGATGTATTTGCTCTCGCCTGTGGCAAGAAACATGCGGTAGTTCCAGTACACATTGGCGATGGCGGCGCAGGTCTCGCAGTAGGCCGTGTGGTTGTTCAGCTCGTAGTTGGGGCCAAAACCCTCGCCCTGCGGACGGCTGCCTATGCCACCGGTGATGAAGAGTTTCTTCGACGACATGTTCTCCCAGATGCGCTCCAGGGCATCGAAGTATGCCTTGTCGCCAGTAAGGGCGGCCACGTCGGCCACACCCGAGTAGAGATATCCGGCACGCACGGCATGGCCCACAATCTCCTGTTGCTGGAGGATGGGCATGTGGTCTTGCGAGTATTCGCTGGGCTTGTGCCCGTCGGTGCAACGGCCAGTCTCCTCTACGAAGTATTTGGCGCCCTCCAGGTATTTCTTGTTGCCCGTCACCTTATAGAGTTTGCAGAGTGCCATCTCGATGATGGGGTGTCCGCCCGGACGGTGGATCTGTCCTTCGTTGGGGCCAAAGGTCTTGCACACCAGGTCGGCGTTCTTGATGGCCACATTGAGGAAGTTCTTCTTTCCCGTGGCACGGTAATGGGCCACGGCGCTCTCGATGAGGTGACCTGAGTTGTATAGCTCGTGCGAGTTGATCTTCTCCCACTTGTGCGTTCCCCACCATCCACTCAGGCGCGTACATTTGTTGGTCACGCAAGTGGTGAGGTAGCCATCGGCCTCCTGGGCCTTCGCGATGATGGCAATCACGGAGTCGAGGTAGTGGTCGAGACGGGCATCGTAGTGCACGGCAAGCGAGTAACTGGCGCCCTCGATCACCTTGTAGGGGTCGGTGTCGTCGAAGGAGAAGTCGCCTTTGTGCTCACCTTGGATGAGACCGGCGGCAAGCGCGAAATTGTCGAAACGGCCGTTCACCTCGCACTCATGGAAGGCAGAAGGGATGCTCACCGTGCGGTTGGTCTCGATGCGGGGCGACCAGAAACCGTCGCTGAGGTGGACATTGGTGAAGGAAACCTCCTGAATGGGATTGGAAAGGCGTGATGGGCCTGATGCATTGGCAGCGACGGCCAGCATCATGGCTCCGAGGAGTAACAATACTTTTTTTTCCATACAAACTATGATGTTTGGATTGTTCGTTCGTTAGGTTATTTTGGGGTCGGTTAGGTTTCAGGTGCAAAGTAATGAAAAAAGGCGCAGACGGAGTGCCAATATCGTCCAAGATGATACAACTATCGTCCAAGCACCTGGAAATAACGCATTTTTGGATGATTTTGCTATGGAGTTTGGACGATTGTTTCATCCGTTTTGGGCGAAAGTAGTTATCTTTGCGGCAGATATAGATTGCGAGCTGAAAATGAAAGCCAAACTACTGCTGACACTACCTACCTTGCTCTTCTTTCTTGCCCATTCCGCCATGGCCAAGGACTATTCGGTGGCATCGCCCAACGGCAGGATCTCGGTCTTGGTAGATGAGAACCGGACACTCACCGTGACCTTCGACGGGAAGGAGGTGGTGAGTGTGGAAACCGACATGGTCATCATGAAGAGGTACAACCAAGGGAGCGACGCCACTGCCAATTCTTCTTTCTCTCTGGGCCGTGGCTACCGGTATGCGGGCACCCGCCATGTCGACGACCACGTTGTAGCGCCATTCTATCGACAAGCCTCATTCCAGATGTCGGGCAACCAGATGGAACTGCGCCTGGCTGGTGGTTTCGGCATGCAGATAAGGGCCTACGACGAGGGCGTGGCTTACCGGTTCTATACGACTGACAAGAAAATGACTGTCGTGGCCGACGAGACGGCCGACTTCCGTTTCGCCGACGATAGCAAGGCCTGGCTGGCATACTCTACCAACGACGAGAAACCCTTCGCCATGGCTTTCCAGAACTTCTACGACGCGACCATGCTTGCCGAGGCAAAGGACAAATATGCGTTCCTTCCTGCCACAGTGCAGAGTGGCAACGTGAAGGTGACCTTGCTCGAGTCCGACCTGCGGAGTTATCCTGGCATGTTTGTCAAGGCCGAGGGCAACCACCTGAAGGCCGCTTTCGCCCGATACCCGAAGACTATGGCCTACTACAAATGGCGAGGCATGAGCTATGTGGAGGAAACCGAGAGTTTCATCGCCAAGTCGGAAGGTGCGAGGACTTATCCCTGGCGGGTGATGGCTATCACCGACGACGACACGCAGATGCCCGTAAACAACTTGGTCTATGGGCTTGCCACGCCCAACCAGATAGGAAGCACTGACTGGATAAAACCTGGAAAGGTGGCATGGGACTGGTGGAACGACTGGAACCTGAAAGGAGTTGACTTCGAGGCCGGCATCAATACCCGTACCTATCAGTATTACATCGACTTTGCCTCCAAGAACCACATTCCGTATGTGGTGCTCGATGAGGGATGGTACGACTCCTCGAAAGGCGACATCATGAACCCCATTGCCGACATCGATTTGCAACGACTCATCGACTATGGGCGTCAGAAAGGGGTGGATATCGTGCTCTGGACGGTGTTCAACGTGCTCGACGAGCATCTCGACGAGGCCTGCCGCACCTATGCGGGAATGGGCATCAAGGGATGGAAGGTGGACTTCATGGACCGTAACGACCAGGGGGCAGTAGAGATGGACGAACGACTGGCGAGAACCTGTGCCTCCTATCATCTGCTGCTCGACTATCATGGTTTCTATGCGCCCACTGGAATGAGCCGAACCTATCCCAACATCCTCAACTATGAGGGGGTGTTTGGCATGGAGGAGGCCCGATGGGCGAAGAAAGACACGGATATGCCTGAATACGACGTCACTTTCCCCTTCATACGCATGATGGCCGGGAACGTCGACTTCACACCCGGTGCCATGCGCAACGGTACGAAGGAGAACTGGGTGGAATGCTACCAGAACCCGGTGTCAATGGGCACACGATGCCACCAGTTGGCTTGCTATGTGGTGCACGACTCTCCTTTCACGATGCTCTGCGACGCACCCACCAACTATGAGCGCGAGCAGGATTGCGTGGACCTCATCACCAGCATTCCCGACACATTCGACGAGACAAGAATCACACATGGTAAATTAGGTAAATACATCACTGTTGCCCGACGGGCCGGTAGCGATTGGTACTTGGGCGGGCAAACGAACTGGGAAGGAAGGGAAGTCATGCTCTCTCTTGACTTCCTTTCCCCAGGCACGTATGAGGCTACGATTGCCACCGACGGCATCAATGCCAACCACAATGCCGAAGACTACCTGATTGTCCGTAAACAACTGACCCCCAACGACCAACTCACACTGAAAATGGCCAGCGGTGGTGGCTTCCTCGTGAAACTGGTGAAAAAATAGGTTCTATTGACATCAAAAGTAAATAAACGATTATAACGATGAAAAGACTCCTTACTATCGTGCTGACGGCAATGGTCGTACTGACCGCCACAGCAGCCAAGAAACCACAGCAGGTGCATGGCTATCCCATCAATCCCGTGCCCTTCACGGCAGTGAAAGTGAACCAGGCTTCGTTCTGGGGACAACGGCTGGAGGCCAGCCGGAAAGTGACCATTCCCCTCGCTTTCTCGAAGTGTGAGGAAACCGGTCGCTATACCAACTTCACCAATGCCGCTGCCCACCTGAAAGACCCGTCGAAAACATTCACCGTGGGCGGACTCTCCTTCGACGACACCGACCCCTACAAGACCATCGAGGGTGCCAGCTATATCCTGCAGACCTATCCCGACAAGCGGCTCGTGCAGTATATCGACTCGGTGCTCGACCTCATTGCAGCGGCACAGGAACCCGACGGATATCTCTACACCTCGCGTACGCAGAACCCGCAACAACCGCACGAGTGGGCTGGCGACAAGCGATGGAGCAAGGAGGAGGACTTGAGCCACGAACTCTACAACCTCGGCCATATGGTGGAGGCTGCCATCGCCCACTACCAGGCCACGGGCAGCAGGAAGTTCCTCGACATCGCACAGCGCTATGCCGACTGCGTGTGCCGTGAGGTGGGCCCCAATCCAGGACAGGCCTGCGTGGTGCCCGGACACCAGATAGCAGAGATGGCACTGGCCAAACTCTATCTCGTGACGGGCGAGAAGAAGTATCTCGACGAAGCCAAGTTCTTCCTCGACTACCGGGGAAAGACCACCATCGTGCATGAGTACTCACAGGCCCACAAACCGGTGGTCGACCAAGACGAGGCCGTGGGACACGCCGTGCGCGCGGCATATATGTATGCCGGTATGGCCGACGTGGCGGCACTCACTGGCGACAAGGACTATATCAAGGCCATCGATGCCATCTGGGACAATATCGTCACGAAGAAGCTCTACATCACTGGTGGCATAGGGGCCACTTCCAATGGCGAGGCCTTTGGCGCCAACTACGAGCTGCCCAACATGAGCGCCTATTGTGAGACTTGTGCTGCCATCGGCAATGTCTACGTCAACTACCGCCTTTTCCTGCTCCATGGCGATTCGAAATACTACGACGTGCTGGAGCGCACGCTTTACAACGGCCTCATCAGCGGCGTGAGCCTTGAGGGCAATGGCTTCTTCTATCCCAATCCGCTGGAGTCGATGGGACAGCACCAGCGACAGGCATGGTTTGGCTGCGCATGCTGTCCGAGCAATATCTGCCGTTTCATCCCCTCGCTGCCGGGATACGTGTACGCCGTGAAAGACCGCAATGTCTACGTCAACCTCTTCCTCTCCAATACCGGTGATCTCACTGTAGGGGGCAAGAAAGTGAGACTGAGCCAGGCCACGGAGTATCCATGGGACGGTGACATCGTGGTGACGGTCGACCAAAATGGGGCCGGAATCTTCGATATGAAGGTCCGAATCCCTGGCTGGGTGCGCAACCAGGTGGTGCCCTCCAACCTTTACCAATATACTGATGGCAAGCGGCTGGGATACCAGGTGCTGGTCAACGGACAGGCTGCAGAGGGACAACTGACGGCGGATGGTTACTATACCATCAGCCGCAAGTGGAAGAAAGGCGACAAGGTGCAGGTACACTTCGACATGGAGGCACGCACCGTCAGGGCTAACAACAAGGTCGAGGCCGACCGTGGAATGGTAAGCATCGAGCGTGGACCCCTGGTCTATTGTGCCGAGCACCCCGACAACAATTTCGACATCATGGGGGCACTCATCAACCAGAATCCAAAGTTTGTCTTGGGCAAGGGCGAGATATCGGGAACACCCATCACCACCCTTACCACCAGCGCGCAGACGCTGAACTTCAACGATGCCGGAAGACTGGAGGCTCAGGACCAGACATTGAAACTGATACCTTACTATGCCTGGTGCCATCGCGGCTCAGGGAAGATGCGTGTGTGGCTGCCGCAAGACCTCAATGCCACCAGTCCGTCGCAACCCGCCACCCTTGCCAGTGAGAGCAAAGTGACCTCGTCGTCAAAAGTGCCGGCCCTCTCGTCTGTCAACGACCGCTTGGTACCAAGAGACGAGAACGACCGCTCCGTGCCCTACACGCATTGGTGGCCCAAACAGGCTGGCACCGAATGGCTCTGCTATGAGTTTCCGCAGGAGTCCACCGTCCAGAGTGCCACCGTCTATTGGTTCGACGATGGACCCTGGGGTGGATGTAGGGTGCCGAAGTCATGGCGTATCCTCTACCAGAACGGACAGCAGTGGGTGCCTGTGGAGGGTGCCGACGGATACCCCACCGACAAGGGCGTTCCTTGCACCGTCAACTTCAACCCTGTCAAGACCAAGGCGCTCCGTCTGGAGGTGGTGTTGCCCGACGACAATTCGGCAGGACTGTTCGAATGGGTAGTGAGATGACCATTTAGGCCTGTTTCTTTCCCGCTATCTGATGATGAGTGGGAACACCACTTTCAGCGAGAAGTTCCGGCCCATGTTATAGATGCCGTGGTGGCCCGTCACTGGGTTCACCGCGGCATATTTTAGTCGGCTCAGGTGACTCTGGTAGGCGCGGTTGGTAAGGTTGTCGCCGTTCAGGCTCAGCGAGCACAGGTTGCGGTGACGCCACTTGATGTCGGTGCCCACCGACATATTAAGCAGGGTATACGAGGGGGTGACGGTCTCGGTGCCGTCGGCCACATAGGCATGGTCCTGCCGCAGGTTGCACTCCAGGCCTATCTTCACATAGGTGTTGTTGAGCACCCTGCCGTCGCGCACAAGGTCGTAACTCAGCTCCGATATCCATCGGGTGGCTGGCGTCCGCGGTAGGTAGCGGCGTTCGGCTGGCTGGTTTCGCTGGCGGGCATCCACCATCGAGAGGCTGTTCTCGAAGTGCAACCGCTCCACGGGATGGATGTCGAGGGTCAGCTCGCCACCCAGCAGCCGGGCATCGCCCTGCGTGAACAGGTAGGTGGGCAACCCTTCGGTCTCTACCCCTGCCTGTCGGCTGGCGAAGATATAGTTGTTGATGAAGTTGGCAAACAGGGCCACTTGTGCCGAGACGGCGGGCGAGGTGTAGTCCCACCCCAGGTCGGCCTGCCAACTGTATTCGGGGCGCAGACTGGCGTTGCCCACCTCGTAGCGGAAGGTGCCCTCATGCTCTCCATTCGAACCCAGTTCGCTCAGGTTGGGCGCGCGGAACCCACGGGCCAGGTTCAGCCGCAGGTGCATGTTGCTGCCCAGTTCCCTCACCACGCCCACACTGCCCGATATCGCGCGGAAGGTGCGCGAGATGCGGTCGAAACGGTCTTCAAGGGCGAAGGCGTGCACATGCCGCAAGTCGGTGCGCACACCACCGCTGATGTTCCAGCTGTTTGCCTTATAGCCCGCTGTCACATAACCTCCGATGTCGTTGAGCATATAGTCGGGAATGAGGAATTCCTCGCCTTTGTTCACCGACCGCTGATACATTCCCCCTATACCTGCATTGAGCTTCAGCCCATAGGTGTTCTGCAGCGAGTAGTGAACGTCGTAGCTCAGGGTATGCAGCAGGAAGTCGAGACCGCTCTCATCGGGAGTCTCCAGCTCCTCATACTCCTGTCGGCGGTTGGCCTGGTAGCCCACCTGCAGTTTCAGCGTCCCCTTTCCCACATACACGGAGTTGTCGAACATGGCTTTGTAGTGTCGCACATGTTGGTAGGGGAATCCATGCCCATAGGTCTTCAGGTCGTGGCGGGTGGCTACGGCCTCGCTCTCCTCGCCGTCTACGAGCACGGGTTTCACGAACTGGCCGGTAGCCTCGTCGCGCTCACCTTCGCTCATGGTGGGGATGAGGTGGTAGTAGCTCAGCTGCAGGTGGCTATAGCCCCATTGGCGGTTCAAGCCTGCCATGCCGCTCAGTGCCCGCTCGGCAAACTGTGTGCCCAGCACATAGCCATCGTATTTGTTCTTGTAGGCATGGGCGGCTTTCTGGCTGAACCGGGCATCCCACACAAAGCCTTTCTGGTTGCCGCCCATGTTCAGCGAGTAGGCCCACAACCCGTTGTTGGTCTGGTATTCGGCCGATGCCGACCCTCTGATTTGTCCCTTGGGCAATGACGGACGGCTATGGAATATCACTACGCCAGCCATGGCATCGGAGCCATAGGTGAGCGATGCCGGACCTTTCAGTATCTCTATGCTGTTCACGTTCTGCGCGTCGAGTTCTATGCCGTGCTCGTCGCCCCACTGCTGGCCCTCCTGCCTGATGCCGTCAACAACGGTCACGATGCGGTTGTAGCCCAGTCCGCGTATCACGGGTTTCGATATGCCACTGCCGGTGGTCACCTGTGCCATGCCTGGACGGCGGGCAATGGCGTCGATGATGTTGGTCGACGAGGTGTTGAGCAGGTCGTGCTGACTGACGATGGCAACGGGAGTGGGTGAGTCTTTCAGCAACTGGTTGCCGGCGATGCCCGTCACCACCACTTCGTTGATCATGGCGTTGCTCTCGTGCATCACGAAGTCAAGTTTTTGGGTGCGGGTCAGGTCCACCTCTCTGATGATGGTCTGGTGCCCCACATAGCTCACTTGTATGGTCATCATCTTCTGGGGCAGGTTCTCGAAGAGGTAATGCCCGTTGATATCGGTCACGGTGGTCTGTTTCAGTTCGGCTATATATAGGGTGACGCCTATCAGCGGCTCGTTGTCCACGGCATCAGTCACCTTGCCGCTGAGGGTGGTCTGATGATGGTCGTTCTCTGCCGTGGCGCTCATGGGCATGAGGGCCATCAGCAGCATGATGAATATGGTAGTCATGTTTGATGTCTTCGATTTGATGTTTTTTTATGGGTAGGTGCCATGGGTATCCATGGCCATCGACAGCGTCCTTTCTCCAAAGGGCGTTGACTATCGATGCGGCCCAAATGGGGTTCGGTCCACTTAGGTCAATGATAAAAAGTGTGTGAAAACATCAGGCGAAGGGTGGTGCCCTGCTCGACCTGTTGCCCGCGAAGCCGTTGGCAATGAGTGCTCTCCCCCTTGAGTACAGAGGGGTGCCAACGGCAGAGAAGAGAACAACGGACAGCAGGATGGCAGCGACGAACGGGAGACTTAGCATCTGGCACAACACGCAGTTGTCTACGCAGAAGTCGGCCGATGCCAGATGACTATGGTGCACATGGTGGGCGCAGTCTATGCAGTCGGCCCCTGCCGCCATTCCCTGCTCATGCACGTGCATCATCGAGAACAGCAACATCGGCACAAATACTGCCAGCAGCATCCATGCATACCATTTTCTTCTTTGCTCCACTCTGTTCATCACTGCAAAGGTAGTGAAAGCCGAAGACAATGCAAAACAAAAACCAAGTTTTTGTTTTCATTGTTGAGGCGCCTCCTACCTTCGCCGCGCATGAGGATTATTTACAATTCTTTGGGTAAAAAAGGAAACATTTGGAGAATTCACAAAATATTCCTAACTTCGCAGCCGAAACATCAATGCCGCTAAACGAAAGGAAAGGGCGGCCTCGCCAAGTTCTCAAATTCATGCCATCAACATGGCTTTTCTCAAAAGAGCCCTTCTGAACACAACAATCTAATCACATAACCTGAAGAGATGAAGAAACTTTTACTATTTGTCACTATCATGCTTGCCTCGATGGGCAGTAAGGCACAGACCGTGGAGCCAGACAGCGAGGGGATGACCCTCAGCGCCCAGGAATGGACACGCGACGTGGTGATGGGATGGAACCTCGGCAACTCGCTCGAGTGTCCTAACACCGAGACGGAATGGGGCAATCCCAAGACTACCCAGGCCATGATCCATGCCGTGGCCGAGGCGGGGTTCAATGCCATCCGCATTCCTGTGAGATGGATCAACCATGTGAACAATACCACCGATATGATTGTCAACGCCGACTGGCTCGCCCGTGTGAAAGAGGTCGTCGACTGGTGTCTCGATGAGAACATGTATGTCATCATCAACACCCATCACGAAGATTGGTACGACCGCAACCCCTACTATAGCAAACAAGAGGAGAACAACCGCAAGTTGGCTGCCCTTTGGACTTGCGTGGCCACCTATTTCCGCGACTACGACCAGCGGCTCATCTTTGCCGGTACCAACGAGACCACCGTCAACTGGGCCGCTCCCACCGCAGAGCAGCAGGCCGTGCAGAACAGCTACAACCAGACGTTCGTCGATGCCGTGCGCGAGACGGGTGGTAAGAACTACTACCGCAACATCGTGGTGCAGACCTTCGCCTGCAGTCCCTACCACGGACTCAACGGCTTCACCATTCCCACCGACAAGGTGGAGGGGCGCATGAGCGTGGAGTTCCACTACTACGACCCCTATGAGTATTGTGGCAACTGCACCTATTATTATTGGGGAGAGGCCTATAAGGACAAGGGCCGCATCCTCGCCAGCAGTACCGAGAAGACCATCACCAACCTCTTCGACCGCATCACCAATACCTGGGCGAAGAAAGGACTGGGTGTGGTGATGGGCGAGTATGGCGTGTCAAACCACTTCACCGAGGATGACAAGCAGACGCAGCAGGAGAATATGCAGTACTACCTGAAATGCGTGGTGAGCGAGGCCCGCCAACACGGGTTTGCCGCCTTCGCTTGGGACAACAACGCCTTCAACAACGGTCCCGAGAACTTCGGCATCTTCAAGCGCTGGCAGAATATGGCCGTGGGCAATACCTACTTCCTCAAGGGCATTACCGAGGGAGCCGGTTCCGAATATGTAGAGCCTGTAGGCCCGGGCGACGACGATACTGGCGAAGGCGTGACCTTCTGGGAGGGCGACGCCGTGCTCGACTGGGGCAATGGACTGCAACTCTCCGTGCCTGGCTCGTTGTTCGAGGGAAAGGGTGCCGACGTGCAGATGATGCTCTCCTACACTCAGGACTACTCCGACTACGATGACCTGCAACTCTTCTATGGCGACTGGAGCTCGTTGCTGCCTTTCAGTGTGGGAGGCAATAACTTCACGGGCGACTTCATTCCCAGCAACTACTATTCCACAGGCACAGGCACCAGCCACACCACCGCCTTCTCGTTCGATGAGGGCACGCTGGCAACCGTGCTGCAGAAGGGCATCGTCATTCAAGGCCATGGCATAAGGCTCAACAAGGTGGCCATCACCTCGCCCTCGGGCATCACGCTGACCGAGGCCGACAAGGCCTGCGTCAATGCCCCTGCCTACACCCTTGGCGGACAGCGCGTGTCGCAGCCGCTGCCTGGTCATCTCTATATCCGGAATGGAAAGAAATACATTGCCCGCTGACCTCGTCATCAAATCCAACCGACAACTTACCCAACGTATGAGAAAAACGATATGTCTCCTCTTGCTGGGGTGCATGGGAATGGTTCCCATGGCCGCCCAGAAGAAACCGGTGCAGAAGCGCGACAAGTTTGAGTACTCGTTCGAACTGCCTGTCTATGTGGAGCAACTCAAGAGAGAACTCACCTATCCACTGGCATGGGGCAACAGCGATATCAAGGACTTCGGACGCTGGCGCACCGCGGCGCGCAAGAAAGTGTTCGAGTGTATGATGGCTCCGCCTCGGCCCGCTGCCATCTTCGACATGCGCGTGGAGGCCGAGGAGCAGCGCGAGGGCTATAAGGCCCAGAAGATATCGTTCAACATCAATGCCTACTCGCGGGTGACGGCCTATCTCCTTGTGCCCGATGGCGACGGACCCTTCCCCGCCATCAATGCCCTGCACGACCATGGCGCACACCTCTATATCGGCAAGGAGAAGATGATACGGCCTTTTGGCGTGGAGCAGGAGGTGGCCGACGATGCCAACGAATGGGCGGCACGGCTCTACGACGGACAGTTCGTGGGCGACTATATGGCCAGCCATGGCTATGTGGTGCTCTCCGTAGACGCACCCCTATGGGGTGAGCGCGGGCGTGAGGAAGGGGTAGACCGCAGCAAGTACGACATCATCGCCGGAAACATGATGATGCTCGGCCGCGACCTCTGTGCCTTCATGCACTACGATGATATCTATGCTACCGACTTTCTGGCCACCCTGCCATTCGTCGACCGCAAACGCATTGGGTGCCTGGGCTGCTCGATGGGGGCCTATAGGTCGTGGATGCTCGCGGCGCTCACCGACCGCATCAAGGCAGCGGCTTCCATCTGCTGGATGGTGACTACCGACGTGCAGATGTCGACCCTCGACAAGAAGAAGGAGAATGGTGGCTTCGCCAACTGCCTGCCCGGACTGCGGCAGTATCTCGACTACCCCCATATCGCCTCGATGGCATGCCCCAAGCCCATGCTCTTCATCAATGGGTCGCAAGACCACCTGTTCCCCGTCAGGGGTGTGGAGGCGGCTTTCGGTATCATGCGCGACGCATGGCGAAGTCAGGGCGCCGACGACCGGCTGGAGACCGAAATCTGGGACATCCCCCACTCGTGTGGCCTCAAGGCGCAGCAACGTATGCTGGAGTTCTTCGACAAATATCTGAAATAGCATTCAGCCAACGAACAGTAATGAGTGAAACTGTCTGAATTCCGTGAATTTGAATAACAAAAACAAATAGGTAAAAAGAAATGAGATATGGTGTGATTGGCACAGGTGCCATAGGCGGCTTCTATGGTTCCAAGCTCGCCAAGGTGGGCAAGGAAGTGCACTTCCTCTTCCATCGTGACTATGAATATGTGTGTGAGCATGGACTCCAGGTTGACTCCTGCGATGGTGATTTCCACCTCAACGACGTGAGGGCCTATGCCCGGACTTCCGACATGCCGCAGTGCGATGTGGTGCTGGTGTGCCTCAAGTCGGTGAACAATCATCTGCTGGCTTCGCTCCTGCCGCCACTGCTCCGTCCCGATACGGTGGTGGTGCTCATCCAGAATGGCATAGGCGTGGAGGCCGACGTGCAGAAAATGTTCCCACATCTGCGACTGGCGGCCGGACTGGCGTTCATCTGCTCGGCGAAGACAGAGCCGGGAAGGGTGTCGCACCAATGCTATGGCAGCATCAACCTGGCCGACTACTCGTGTGGTGACCCTGACGTGCTTGACAAGGTGCTGGCCGATCTTCAAGAGGCGGGCGTGGTGGCCCACCTCGTGGAATATCACGAGGCTCGCTGGAAAAAGGCGGTGTGGAACATGCCCTTCAATGGCATGACCGTGGCGCTCAACACCTCTACCGACAAGTTGCTCTCCAATCCCCATACCCGCCGGCTCATCCGTGAGCAGATGATGGAGGTGGTGAATGCGGCACGACATCTGGGGGTGCACAATATCGATGAGGCGTTTGCCGACTTGATGATTACCACTACCGATGCCATGGTGCCCTATTCGCCGAGCATGAAGCTCGACTACGACTTCCACCGGCCTATGGAGATCGACTATCTCTACTCACGACCCATCAAGGAGGCCAGGGAAGCCGGGTTCGACATGCCCAAGCTCGCCATGCTCGAGGCCGAACTGAGGTTCCTGTCCGGACAATAAACCAAGGCGCCAGCAAGATAATGGTCTCGCTGGCGCCTTGAATATCTTCAGGAATAGAAGTTTCACATTCGCTCAACTTCTTTAGTTCAGAAGTGCAGACAATAGCTCGAATTCACCTCGTAGGGCTCATAGGATGTCAGTTGTGGTAATGTCTGAACTCCTGAACTTCTGAACTCCTGAACTTCTTTTTGGCTTATTTCAGGCCCTTCTGCACCTCCTTGGCATACTCGTCGCCTAAGATGGCGGCCTTGTTGATCCATTCGCGGCCCTTGTTCTTGTCGCGCTTCACGCCGTGGCCATAGTAGTAGCAGATGCCAAGGCCGGTCATGCCCGATGGGTTGCCTTGCTGAGCGGCTTGCTCCATCCATTTGGCCGCCTCTCCCAGGTCCTTGGTCACGCCCATGCCGTTGTAATACATATGTCCGATGTTGTACTGGGCCTCGGCGTTGCCCTGCTCAGCGGCTTTCAGATACCATTTGGCGGCCATCTCGAAGTCGCGGTCCACAAACACGCCGTTGTCGTAGTAGCGGCCAAGGGCAAGCTGGGCAGGAGCGAATCCTTTCTCTGCCGACTTGGTGAAGTATTCCATCGCCACGAGGTTGTCTTGAATTACTCCCTCGCCCACGGAATACATACGGCCCACCTCGAAGAGGGCACGGGCATCGCCCACCTCGGCCAGACGGTTGAAGTAGCCGAAAGCCTTGGCAGGGTCCTTGTCCACGCCATCGCCTTTCAGGTAGCAGTAGCCTAAGTTGTAGATGGCGGCATTGTTGCCTTGGGCGGCAGCTTTCTCCCACCATTTCCTTGCCTCGGCATAGTCAAGGTCCACACCTTTCATCAGGTAGTAGCAAGAGCCCAGGTTGAACATCGCGGGAGCATACCCCTTGTTGGCGGCCTTGCGGTACCACTCCACGGCCTTGGGGTAGTTCTTGTCGAAGTTCTCCCCACCGGAGTCATAGAGATGGCCAATGCTGTTCATGGCCGACAGGCTACCTTTGTTGGCAGCCTTGGTATACCATTTCACGGCCTCGTTCAGGTTCTTTTCCACGCCATATCCGTTCTCATGGCAGAAGGCGAGGTTGAACAGTGCCTCGATATCGCCACTCTCGGCGGCACGGGCAAACCATTTCACGGCTTCGGCGTGGTTGGCATTCACTCCTTTTCCGCTGAGCAGGCAGTTGCCCAGCACCACTTGGGCCCTTACGCTGCCAGCCTCGGCATCACGGCGCATACTGGCGATGTCGGCAGCAGTCTGGGCAGTGGTGGCAGTAGCTACGAGGCAGAACAGGGCTATGGTCAGTTGTCTTATTCTCATTTTCTGTCGTTTTTTATGTGTCGCCTCATGCTGTTGGAGGCAGAGGCTCAATGGCTTATCGCTTGCAAAAATAGTCATTTCCTGCCATTTTTTCCTCACCCATAAGGTTATTTTTCCCTAAAAGGGAAGAATCTGTCAGAAAACGAACTTACAGGAGGCCGATTTCCCGTTCTTTCCGGTGGCGCGGGCCACATAGCAGCCTTTGGCCAGTTGGCGGACTGACGCCTCGCCATAGCCTCCTCTCATCGTTGCCCTGAGGCTTTCTACCAACTGCCCGGAGAGGGTGTAGATGTTGATGCTCAGGTCCTCGTCGCCTTCTCCCCTCACTACCAGTTGGTTGGCGGCGAAGCGCAGGGTAAGCGGCTCGTGGTTGTCGGCCATGGTCGTGGTAATGCCATTGGGGTCGTTCATGAAGAGGGTGGTATAGGTGTTCAGGAAGTTGGGCTTCTTGATGGTGGGAATGGTGAGGATGTAGATGTCGCCAGTGCCGTCGGGATAGCGGCCCACGGTGGTGTTGCCGTCATGGGCGGGGTAGGGCATGCTGTCGGTCCAGCTCATGTCGGCGGCCGTGAGGGTCACGGTGCCTCCCTCATTGCCCAGTTTGAAGTTGGCGTGCAGTTCGTACGTGGGCTCTTGCTTGTCGCACCACACCAGCAGGTATCCATGTGCGGGGATGATGGTGTTGGCCGTTCCGTCGCCCTTGGTGATGCGGTATTTCTGGGGGTTGTCGTTGTCGCTCAGGTACATCCCCTCTACGTCGATGGCCTGGTCGGTGGTGTTGTAGAGTTCCACCCAGTCGGCTTTCTTGAAGTAGTCGTTGGCATAGACGCTGTTGTCGGCGCTCACCTCATTCACCCTTACGGGAGTGATGCCATGGGCCTGACGGTCGGCGTCACTCATCGGCTCGAAGCAGGCCACCAGGTTGAAGGCTCCTTGTGGAATGTCCACCTCGGCCGAGGTGGAGTAGTATTCGGTCACGGTGTTGGGTGAGGAGATTGCGAGCTCGGCATCCCAATAGATGTCGGTGGAGGTGGAACTGTTGTTGTGCACCTCGACGGCAATGATGTTCTCGCCGGCCTGGAAGAGGCTGGCGTTGAGGGTCATCTCGCCGCTGTCGGGATTGTCGGGGGCGAAAGAGCTGGCCCAGGTGTTGTAGGTCACGTTGCCGCCAGGCATGTTGTAGCGGCCGGCCTCCTTGCCGTTCACATAGATGATGAATCCATCGTCTACGGTGAATCCGAGGGTGAAGGTGGAATTGCTCTTGGGCGCCTCGTCAAGGTTCACTTTCTTGCGGAAATAGTAGGTGGGGTATTTGTTGTTGGCGTTGGAGCCATAGCTGATGGTGGTATTGAGCCCGTCCTTGCCATATCCTAAAGGTGCGTTGCCCGTTTTCCACGACGAGGTGTTGTAGTTGGCGGCTTTCCAGTTGGTGTTGTCGAGCGAGCCCTTGTCGTAGTAGTACCAGGAAGTGCCTTTGTTGAAGATGTATGAGCGCATGGCCGTACTGTTGGCCCATCCGGCGAAGGTGTGTCCTGCGGGAGCCACCGCCTTGAGCTTGACAGGTGCGAAGAGGTTGCCGTCGAAGAATCCTGTGGGGATGCGGACGTCGTTGATGTAGAGTTGGGCACCTTGGGTGGTGCTGCTGATGGTGGCTCGTTGTGGCGTGACCGAGGTGAGCCTCATGGGTGCGTAGTTGCGTAGGGTGTTGGTCATCGTCGACATGCGCGAGTTGAAGTTGCCTTTCAGCTCGTTGGCCATGTTCCAGGGGGTGCCGCCTTCCAGTTGCTGCAAGGGGTAGGCGCGGTTGGCGAGCGAGTCGATGATCTCGGCGCAGCGCTTGGCCTCGAACACGCTGCCGCCCATCAAGCAGTAGGTGTCGATGAACTGCCGTCTGAAGTCAGCGTTTCTGATTAGGTTCATGAAAATGGTCACGAATTGTATCTCGGCCCTGATGTTGGTCTGCTTGTCGTAGAGCCAGTTGAAGGTGTAGTTGCGCTTGTTGGCGAACTCGACGAAGCTGTTCGAGGTGCTGAAGGCGAAGTCGAGGTCGAACGACACGAAACGGAACCGCCCGCCTTCGTGCAGGGCATAGCCCTTGATGTTGTTCTGGGGCCAGTCGGTGCCGCCCAGGTAGAGTTGCATGGCCATGTAGTTGATATACTCGTCGATGTCGATACGTTCCTTGATCTCGGCATAGACGTCATCGCTGGAGGCCTGCTTGCTCAGCTCGTAGAGTTGGGTGAAGCTCTCTTTGGTGCCGCATTTCTGCACGTAGGCGGAGTCGGCGTCCATCTCGAAGAGGTCGATTTCCTCATCGTCCCATCCGTAGTTGGAGTAGACGAAGTGCTTGTTGTTGGGCTCGCGCATGTTGAGCATGCCGATATACTTGCCGTTGATGAACTCATGAACGGGCAGGTACGACTGGGCGTCGAGGTCGATACCCGAGGTGAGGATGATGCTCTCGATGGCAGGGTCCTTGAAGCGGTTCCAGTTGTCGTTGCCGCCATTGCGTATCTGCAGGGTGCGGTTGCGCAGGAAGGGCTTCTCGGCGAAGAACGGATAGTCGAGGTGCTTGTTGCCACCCAGTTCCTTGTCGCCTTTCAGCTTGAAGGAGTGGGGCTCCCAGGCACGGCTCCATCCGCCGCACATCTCCAGGTTGACGTCCTGGTTGAACACGCCGTTGCCACCGGGCAGCATGTAGGCGAAGTTCACGGGGCGTTCCCAATCCATGTTCCAGTTGCACTTGGTGTCCTGACCGCGCCCGGGCTTGCCATTGCTGCCTTTCACCATCACGCCATGCATGTTGCCGTAAAGGAAGTCGGGGTCGCCTACTACCGACACCACGTGCCCGGTGTAGTTCTTGTCGCGGCGGATAAAAGAACGGGTCACGGCCCGGCTCGGCAACTGGTCGTCGGCGAAGAGCCTGAAACGGTAGCAAGTGGTGCTCGTGACGTTGAACTGGCCCGTGGCGCTGCGGTAGCCATTGGTGTTGGTAGGCAGCGTGCCGTCGAGGGTGTATCGCAGGGTGCAGCCTTCGGGGATGGTGACAGTCACGTAGATAGAGCCGCTGAAGAGTTGGTCGTTCTGCGACACCACGGGTTCGTCGAGTTGCTGGTCGGCATAAGTGGTGCCGTTGTTGCTCGTACCATGGGTAGGCTGAGCGGTGAACGACCACTCGTCGCCTCCGTCGGTGATACGGGCATACGATGTGCGGTCGATGGCTTCGGGGTAGCTCTGGCTGGCGATGAGAGTCCCGTCGGGTGCGCTGATATAGAGGGTGCCTCCGTCGATGTCGAGCTTGAAAGGAGCGTTGGTGTTCTTCAGGTTGTTGTTGTCGAACCACACCACCTTGTAGCCTCTGGCGGGGATGGTGCCGATACCTGCGGGTGCCTTCCATTTGGTCGGGTTGTCGGCCTCGTCACTGAAGAAGCATCCGGTGAGGGTCACCTCGGTGTCGCTGGGGTTGTAGAGTTCCACCCATCCGTCGAAGTTGACGGTGGGACTGAAGAATTGGTCGACATTGGCCGACATGATCTCGTTGATAACGAGCGAGTTTGACGTGGGAGTCACCGCTGCCCTTGCAGGCAGACAACCAATGGCGAGTGCAGCGAGGATGGTCTTGAAAGTCATGCTGATTGTGATGTGGTCGTATTCTTCTTTATTGTTGGCTTACCATTCGAAAACGCGGAAAGAGTAGGGGGGCATCACGATGTTGCCTTTCTGTGCACTGCCTTTCTGGCACAGCACTTTCTGGTCTTCGGGCTTACCGTTGAATCCTTCATAGCTGAGGTTGTCGGGCAGGTTGATACCTGTGACGCCGATGGTGAGGGGCACGGGCAGGGCATTGACGAGCCTCAGGTAATGGCGTCCGGTACGGCTGTCCTCCACCACGCTGGCCGAGATGCGGCGGCTGATGCCTCCGTCGGCATCGATGCGCGAGCCGATGTAGTGGTCGCCGGCATGTGCCGAGAAGAGCCGCTGGGTCTCATAGGCGGGAGTGGGGCGCACCTCGGTGTTGCTGAAGTAGATCATGTCGGGGTCCCAGTTGTGGTGACCGTCTTTCGCCAGCAGGGGAGCATACGACGTCATCTCCACCACGTCGCCGTTGCGCTCCACGTTGCACAGGTGGATGGCCTCGGCCAGGGCGGTCTCCACGTTGGGGCGTTTCACCGATGTGCTGGCGGCCCATTCGCCCAGATAGACCTTTGGGGCGTTGCGGTCGTAGTCATCGTAGTAGTCCTGGTGGTTGATGAACCATCCTGAGCTCTCGTAGTAGTGCTCGTCTACCAAGTCGATGATGTCTTGGTGCTTCTTTGCGTAGTCCCATCCCTCGATGTAGTCGGCCGAGGGGGTGTGGAAGGGGCCTGCGGTGCCACAGACGATGATGTTGGGGTATTTTTCCTTGATGGCCTTGCAAATCATCTCGAAGCGCTCCTCGAAGACGGTGGAGATGATGTCTTCGTTGCCGATGCCCACGTATTTCAGGTTGAAGGGGGCGGGGTGGCCGGCCTCGGCACGGATTTTCGCCCATTTGCTGGTGGCGGGGTCGCCGTTGGCCCATTCTATCATGTTGAGGATTTCCTGGCAGTAGGCAGGCATCTCTTCCATGGGGATACCGCCCTGCTGGCCACCATAGCCGTCTGCATTGGCAGCGGAGTTCTGGCAGGGCACGCCGGCTGCCAGCACTGGCAGTGGCTCGGCACCGATGTCCTCGCAGAACTGGAAGTACTCATGGAAGCCCAGTCCGCGGGTCTGGTGGTAGTGCCAGATGTTGAAGTCGGGCTTGCGGTCCTGCAACGGACCTACGGTGTGGTGCCAGTGGTAGATGTTGTCGAGGCCTTGGCCGTGGCTCATGCACCCACCGGGGAAGCGCACGAACTTCGGTTTCAGGTCGGCGATGGCCTGGGCGAGGTCGGCACGCAGGCCGTTCTTGCGGTTCTTGAAGGTGAGCTGGGGGAAGAGGCTCACCATGTCGACGGCAGCCTTGCCTTTCTTCAGCGACACGATGCGCAGTCTGATGTCGCGGTTGGCAGGCTTCTCATGAAATTTCCCGTCATCGGTGGTGAGCATGGCCTCGTATTGATTCCACCCCTCACCCTGCGACACGATTTTCTTTTCGGCAAGCACCTCGCCATTGGTGGTCACAAGTTGCACGCGCCATTGTTTCTTCTTGCAGTCGATGTTGCGCACCCAGAACGAGAAATCGTAGGAACAGCCGCTCTCGCGGTCGGCTATGCCATCCCAGCCTTCGTTGACGAGGGTGTCGGCCTCCATAACGGCATAGTGGGGATTGTTGGCACTCAGGGGATTGCTGGTCTCTATCTGTATCTGACGGCTGGAGTGCCAGGCTGTCGTGGCGTTCCATTCCTTGCGGTCACGAGAGGAGTATTCGAAGTCGCGGTTCTGTATCAGTTCGGCATACAGGCCCCCATCGGCGGCATAGCTGATGTCCTCGAAGAACACGCCGATGAGTTTGTCGCTGATGCGCTTGCGCTCGCTGGGGACTATCGTGAGGGTGGCCTTGGCCTCTGTGAGGCTACCGAAGTGGGCCTTGTCGTCGGTCATGCGCTCGGCGCTCATCTCGGCATCGAGGCGCATCATCTCATGGTGGGTGAGCAACTGGATGAGCTCGCCTTGGGTGATGTCGAAGATCTTGCCGTCGTAGCGTTTCCCGTCAACGGTGGCGGTGTCGCCGCCCCAGGCCACGTCGTTGATGCTGCTCTCCTGGGGCTGTCCGAAGTGGCGGAAGTCGTTGGAGGCTTGCAGGTAGTATTTTGAGTCGCCCGAGATGTAGAAAATGTCGAAGGTTCGGTCGTCGCCTTCAAACATGATGGGTTTCAGACAGTTGGGCGTGGAGACGCGGGGGTAGTCTTGTGGCCGCCACACAATGAGGTCTTTGCTGTAGGCGGCGGCGAAGCAGGGCGACTTGTCGTTCACTTGCCAGATGGCACGCCAGGTGCCGTCGGAGGCACGGAGCACACAGGGGGCGTACATCCGCTTCTCTGCGCCCCACTGTCCGTAGTCAGAGGCGCAGAGCTGTCCTATCTCTATCCATCGTTGCTCGATGTCGAGGTAGGCGGCGTGAAGACCGGCCCGCTCATTGGGTGAGTAAATGAAAATCTCGCGCGATATGTTGTCGCCCTCTTCCTGGGCGAGTGTCTCAAGGGGTGCGGCCAGCATGGCCAAGGTCATCGCGATGATGTGAAGGATGTCTTTTCTCATATTTGCAAATGTGGTTTTTGGGATAAGGTATGGTCGTTATTTGGGCCTGTCTGTCAGAAACTTTTCCCCTTTCTTTGGAAGAGTCTGGGTGAGGTCATCATGATGAATTGGGAGTCTTTATATAAAGATGTTGCAAAATTACGATTTTTTTTCATTATTGATTATACCTTATCATTAAAAAGTGTAAAAAATACAACTTAATGTCATGGTGGATATAATTGCCATATATTGGGTTTCATGCTCTCATGCCCCAATCGCTAAATGATGTTAAAACAGAGAGAAAAGAAGCAATTACTAACCTAAGATAATAACGATGCTATGATGAGGTTTTGGTCTTGTTTGCTTTGTGTGGCGGCACTACTTTTCGTATGTGGCTGCCATAGTGGCGAGGGCAACGGTATGGTGGAAGAAGAAGGTTCATCGATAGACAATTCCCTGTTTGCTTTGCGCAACTTCAGCCATAGTGGATGCAAGAAGAATATCAGCACCAATCGAGTAGTGGCTGCCCAGAATTATACTCCTGGCAAGGAGGAATATATAGAATACGAGGGAAGGGAGAGCAACTACATCAACATCAGCCATCTTAACTCCATGTTCAACTGCGGCGTGAGGGAGGTTGGTGTGGAAATCGCTGTCTCCAACGACACCATCCACCTTTCAGAGAAAATGACCGAAGGAAGAATCATGCGTTGTGGCTACTGTCCTTTTGATGTGATGGTCGATGCTGGTCCACTTGCCGACGGTGTATATACATTGATCGTGGCCAAGGAGGGCCAGGATTATGGAAAGGCCTCCATTGCCTTTTCTCCCACCGCCAAGGGGAAAGTGCTGCTCGAACCTCTGGAATAGGTTCGTTATTTAATTTAAGTTTCGCATTTGCTCCACTTCTTGTAGTTCAGTAGTTCAGGAGTTGCAGGAGTTCAGACAATAGCCCGAATTCACATCGACAGGCTCAATGGTCGTTTGCTGTGGTAATGTCTGAACTCCTGAACTTCTGTAACTTCTGAACTCCTCTCAACTTGCGAAAGTTGAGTTATTTAATTTGTAAGGAGTTCATAATTGACGGAATTTCGGAAGTTCAGATTTTTTGGAATTTCGGGAGTTCAGACATTGTTATATCCAATAACCATCGAGCCTGACGAGGTGAAATTCGGGTTATAGCCTGCTCTCCTGTAACTCCTGCAACACCTGCCCTCCATAAGGAAGTTGAGCGGATGTGACACTTCTATTCAATCACTTTTCAGACAGCTTTTTTGAGCCTTCATCCTATTTGTCGCAAATATGGATGACTGTCGCAACGACTTGAGCCGAAAAGCATGAAAAAAGTTGTGAACCGGAAATTGCGGTTTTAATTTTGCAATGTCAGAAGGAACAAACAAGATTCCTCGATGACATGAGATTTAAAAAAAGTACAACAATCATCCGCAAAATTAAAAGTCATGAAATTGTCCAAGGTTCTCCTCGTATCGTTCATAGCATTGTTCTTCACCGTCCTCGATGTCGCCGTTGACACGAGCGACCGGACCAGTATCATTTCTGTAGAGCAGTTGGCTTCGACAGCAAAGTCCTATCTGCACAATGTCTCTAACAATGTTGCCATCGCATACAACAATGTGAAAGACGACATCATGAGAGCCAACTACAATACAAATATGAACAATGGTAAGGAACTTGCTTTCAACATGCAAGACCAATACCATGACTTCGATGACTGAATCTCCGTCTCCTTAGATTCGGAAAAAAAACCTGCTGGGATGATTTCTGCCTCTCCTCATTTTGTTGTGGATGGTGCACTTGGCTGTTAGATACGGTACTGTCTGAACTCCTGAACTTCTGTAACTTCTGAACTCCTCTCAACTTGCAAAGTTGTGTAATTCAAATTCGTACGATTTGTATCGATTTGTGCCGTCTTAACATTCCTTAAAGCGGGGAATTTGGTTTTCATCGTTTTTTTGCTTAAAATCGCAAAAATAATTCCCCTTCCCATCAGCACATGAGGCAAATTGTATGTTTGGCCTTTGCTCTGCTCAGCATGGCGGCACAGGCGCAGTCGGCACTCAACAGCCGGCAGTTCAAGAAATATTGGTTTGTGGAGTCGGAGTCGCCCGACTATCGGGTGACATTTCATGGCGACACGTGCGAGATGCTTTCTCCCAAGGGCCTTACCCTTTGGCGGAAGCAGCGGATGCACGAGGGGCAGACAGTGGAGTACGACGCCTGTGTGGTGGACGAGGGGAAGGAGGGCGACCGCCTGAGCGACCTCAACTGCTTCTTCCTGGCCAGCGACCCCCATGCCCGTGACATCTGGGCAAGGGCGCAGTGGCGCAGCGGTATCTTCGTGCGCTGCTATACGTTGCAGATGTACTATCTCGGCTATGGTGGCAATCACAACACCACAACCCGTTTCCGCCGATACGATGGCGACGAGGCCGGTGTGGACGATACTGCCCGTAGGCCCGCCATACTGAAGGAGTATACCGACACGGCCCATCTGCTGAGGGCCAACCACTGGTATCATGTGAAGATAGAGAGCAAGATGGGCCATACCCGGTTCTTCATCGATGGGGAATGCATCGTCGACTATTTCGACCCACAACCCCTGCGCGAGGGCTGGTTCGGCTTCCGCACCACATTGTCACGTACGCGCATCACCAATTTCAGATGCTACGACACTCCAATGCTCGGCTATGGCTCTACGGGTGTGCCCCTGCACTGGCTCGATGGCACCCCGCAAGAGGCACAGCCGGTGAGTTTCGGCATACCCTTCGCCCAGGGCGAGTTGCTTGATGTGGGCACCCTTACGCTGAATCACGACATCGCCACCGACACCTGGGTGAATGCCACGTGGCCCGACGGGTCGGTGAAATGGGCCGGCGTGGCTGCTGTGGTGCCCGGGAATACCGATGACCTGAGGGTTGTGAGACGGACAGCGAAGAACAAGGATGGTGCCTTGGCCGTGAGCGAGGATGCCATGCATATCACCGTGCGCGCCGGACGGCTCACGGCATGGCTATCGAAACAGGGTGGAGCATTGTTCGACAGCCTCTCGCTCGATGGCCGTAGGGTGGGGGGCACAGCCTTGCTCACCGCCTCGGCCAATGATACCGGGTATTCCTCGTGGGTAAGGAAGATGACCGTGGAACGCCAGGGCCGCGTGTGTGCCGTGGTCAGGGTTGAGGGCGTACACCGGTCAGCCGACCGCGAGTGGCTGCCCTTTGTGGTAAGGCTTTATTTCTACGCTGGCAGCGAACAGGTGCGCATGGTGCACACCTTCGTCTACGACGGCGACCAGCAACGCGATATGATCACCTCTTTGGGCATAAGGCTGAAAGTGCCGATGCGACAACCTGCTTACAACCAGCACGTGGCGTTTGCCACCGGAGACGGTGGCGTTTGGGCCGAGCCCGTGCAGGTGCTCGAGGCCGGCAGCGACCGCTCTCGCCTGCGGGCAATGCAGATGGCTGGCAGCCATATCAGTGCCGACGATATTCCCCCCAGGGCACGCCCGATGCTTGCCGACTGGGCACAGTGGGATGGTTACCGGCTCTCACAGCTCGCCGACAACTCTTTCTCCATCCGCAAGAGGGCCACTGCTGTGAGTCCATGGCTGGGCACGCTGACGGGTGTCCGCTCTCCCGGATATGCTTTCGTGGGCGACACCCAGGGCGGTCTGGGCGTGGCGCTGAAGGACTTCTGGCAGTCGTATCCCTCGACCATAGAAGTGAGCAAGGCGCGCTCCGATGAGGCCGAACTGACCTTGTGGCTGTGGAGTCCGGAGGCGGAGCCGATGAACCTCTGCCATTACGACACCGTTCCCCATGGCCTGCGCGCCAGCTACGAGGATGTGCAGGAGGGCTTGAGCACGCCCTATGGCATCGCCCGCACCAGTGTGGTGTGGCTCCTCCCGCAGACAGCCTATGGCGGCAAGGCTCAGGTGGCTGCCGACGCACGCCGGTTGACCGCCGATGCGCGGCTGCTTCCCACACCGGAGTATCTCTACGAGAAACGCGCTTTCGGCATCTGGTCGCTGCCCCAGGGCGACAATGACGTGGAGCGCCGCCTCAACCAGTACGTCGATTTCTACAAGAATGCCATCGACCAACAGAAATGGTATGGCTTCTGGAACTATGGCGACATAATGCATGCTTACGACATCGACCGTCATTCCTGGCGCTACGATGTGGGAGGCTATGCCTGGGACAATACCGAACTGGCCACGCCCATGTGGCTCTGGTACAACTTCCTGCGCACGGGCAAGGCCGACATCTGGAGGATGGCAGAGGCCATGACACGCCACAACAGCGAGGTCGACACCTATCACATCGGACCTCTCGCCCCCTTGGGCAGCCGCCATAACGTGAGCCACTGGGGCTGTGGGGCCAAGGAGGCACGCATCAGTCAGGCGGCTTTCAGCCGGTTCTATTATTACCTCACCACCGATGAGCGCACGGGCGACCTGATGACCGCTCAAGTGGATGCCGACACCTTGCTCTACCATCTCGACCCGATGAGGTTGGCCGAACCACGCGAGAAATTCCCGTGCAGTGCGCCGGCACGCCTCCGGGTGGGACCCGACTGGCTCGCCTATGCCGGCAACTGGATGACCGAATGGGAACGGACGGGCAACCTGAGGTATCGCGACAAGATTCTGGAAGGCATGCGCTCCATCGCCGCTCTGCCCGATGGCGTTTTCACGGGCAACCTGGCCAAGGGTTATGACCCCGCTACCGGACGGCTGTCGTATGACGGCGACCCCGCCCTGCGCTCCACCAATCATCTGCTCTCCATCATGGGCGGCTTCGAGGTGATGAACGAACTGCTGCCGCTGACCGAGCCGACGCCGTTTGCCGCCACTTGGCTCGACCTCGCACGGCGCTACAAGCAGATGGCACTTGAAGTCCGGCACAACACGTTCCCGGTGCGACGCCTCGAGGCCTACGCGGCATGGCACGACCGCGATGCCGCACGGATGGCTGCCACATGGCAGGCACTCTGGCGACAGGCCGACCATGGCCTGAGGCTGCCCGACGCACCCACACGGCTGTTGCCGCCCGATGTGCCCATGCCCCTCGACGAACTGCCTAGACTGAGCACCAACAATGCTGCCCTCTGGAGCCTCGATGCCATCTATATGCTCGAGGTCATCAATCCCTGAGGCACAACACCGATGGACAGTCCAAGATAGTCTCTAATGGCTGTTGGCTGTGGTAATGTCTGAACTTATGAACTTCTGTAACTTCTGAACTCCTCTCAACTTGCCAAAGTTGAGTACATATTTTCACATATTTCTGTAAAAACAGCCCGAAAATTGTCATTTTCCAATTTTATTGCGTATTTTTGCGGCGTTTTTATAGAAAAGTGTGATTTATGACTATCAAAGAGTATTTCGAAGGCGACAGGTTTGCCATGGATGCGGGCATCGTCATCGACGAGATTGGCGAGGGCTATGCACGGCTCCATATGATGGTCGACGAGCGTCACCTCAACGGCGCCGGATGGTGCCAGGGAGGGGCCATGTTCACTCTGGCCGACCTGGCTTTCGCATGTGCCACCAACTCGCATGGCAAAGACACGGTCACGGTGTCGGCCAACATCACCTTGCTGCGGGGCGCAGCGCCTGGCACCATGCTCATTGCTGAGGCCCGCGAGATGTTCGACCACAAGACCTTGCCCTTCGGAGAGGTGAGGATTACCGATGACAATGGCCAACTGGTGGCCGTGATGACCTCGAGTGGCTATCGCCGCCACAACGCCCCACCATTGGAGTTCGAGAAATAGTAGCTCACTGCCAACACTGCCTTATCGTGAGAAGATGCAGGCCATGGACCTCAGTCCGGCCGACATCGAAACCATCGAGGACATCGTGAAACTGCCGTTCACCACCAAGCAGGACCTGCGCGACAACTATCCCTACGGACTGCAGGCAGCCGCTCCCTCAGAGATCGTGCGTGTGCACGCCTCGTCGGGCACCACGGGCAACCCCACTATCGTGGGCTACACCCGCCGCGACCTTGAGGTGTGGGCCGAGGGCATGGCACGCGCCCTCACGGCCTATGGCGTGAGAAAAGGTGACACCTTCTCCGTATCTTACGGATATGGTCTCTTCACCGGCGGACTGGGCGCACACTATGGCGTGGAGCGCATAGGCGCCGCCGTGGTGCCGGCTTCCACCGGAAACACCGAGAAGCACCTCAAGCTCATCAAGGACCTTGGCGTGTCGGGCATCGCCTGCACACCCTCCTATGCCCTCTACCTGGCCGAGACCATGGAGCGGATGGGCATCAGGAAAGAGGACCTCAACCTGCGTATCGGAGCCTTCGGCGCCGAGCCCTGGACGGAGAATATGCGACAGGAGATTCAGGAGCGACTCGGCGTGAAAGGCTACAACCTCTACGGCCTGAGCGAGGTGTGCGGACCGGGCGTGTCGTATGAGTGCGAGGCACAGAACGGGTCGCATATCTGCGAAGACCATTTCTATCCCGAGATCATCAATCCCGAGACCTTGCAACCACTGCCCTTCGGAGAGACTGGCGAACTGGTGTTCACCACACTCACCAAAGAGGGTATGCCGCTGCTCAGATACCGCACCCGCGACCTCTGCACGCTCATGGGCGGCACCTGCTCGTGTGGCCGCACGTCGGTGAGGATGGGAAGGGTGATGGGGCGTTCCGACGACATGCTCATCATCCGAGGCATCAACGTCTTCCCGTCACAGGTAGAGAGCGTCATCCTCTCCATGGCAGAGTTTGAGCCGAGATACATGATCGTGGTCGACCGAAAGAACAACCTCGACACCATGCAGGTGCAGGTAGAGGTGCGCAAGAACTTCTTCAACGACGACATCGGACAGATGTTCCAGATGCGGAAGGCACTGGCCGACAAACTCAAGAGCGTCATCTCCATCAAGGCCGACGTGAAACTGATGGAGCCGGGAAGCATCGAGAGAAGCCAGGGCAAGTCGGTGCGCGTGATAGACAAGAGAAACCTGAAATAGTTCACCCCAAAACCTAAAATCATGACAAAACAAATATCACTGTTCCTTGAGAACAAGAACGGCCGTATCAGCGAGGTGGCAAGGACGCTTGGCGAGAACGGCATCAATATGAAAGCATTCTCGATGACCGAGACTCCCGATTTCGGTATCCTCCGTATCGTGGTGTCCGACCTGGAAAAAGCCGTGGTGGTGCTCAACGACGCCAATTTCGCCGTCTCCATCACCGACGTGGTGTGTATCGAATGCTCCGACCGGCCCGGGGCCTTGGCCGACGTGCTCGGATGCCTCGCCTCAGAGGATATCGGCATCAACTACATGTATGCTTTCTCGGAGGGCAGCGTGGCGAAATTTGTCATCAAACCTGCCGACATAGAGAAATGCGAGGCCGCGCTCAACAAAGCGGGCTGCACCATCGTGTAAAGGATCGATGAGGACAAACGATAAATGGTGCTCCACGTCGGGGCACCATTTTTTTGAAGTACGGGCCACGTAAGGGATTCCCCCGGTCCGACGGCCTTCAAGCAAAAACGACCCGCCACAAGGTAGGTCGTTTTTTGTTCACAGCAAGGGCTAAATTACTGCTTCTTAAACACTATACACAAACATTATGAATCATGTGGCAAAGTTACACACTTCGCTCCGGCCTTGCAATACCTAAAAATAGGGTTTTGTGCCAATACCAAGAAATGAGGATGGCTTTTTTCTTCTTTTTTTTACAATAATCACGCACGTTTCAGAATTATTGTGTATTTTTGCTGATGATTCCCATGACCGATGCCTGACGTCGGAAAGGGTCGGAATAAACACTTTAATCGTTCAGAAACATGTCATTTATCACAAAAAACCTGATGGAGGGCGAACATGTGGTCTGCGAGGCCAGGTTCCACTATATGCTCTATTGGCTGCCCATGCTTCTGGTGCTGGTGGCAGTGGTGCTGCCCTTCCTTTCAATAGGCGAGGACACCTTGAAATATCGCCTCATCTTCAGTGCCGTATTCCTCGTGCTCGCCGCACTTTGGGCCATCATCATCAACAACGGCAAGCGCTTCATCCTCACCAATAAGCGCATCATCCTCAAGACGGGCATCATTCAACGCGACTCCAACGAACTGATGCTGCGCAAGTGCGAGGGCATCAAGGTGACGCAGAGCATCTTGGGGCGCCTGCTCAACTATGGCCATGTGATGGTGACCACCGGCGAGGTGATCGATACCTTCAAGTATATCTACAACCCCATGGCATTCAGCACCAAGGTGAACGAGCAAATCGACAAAATCAGTGCTGGTGTCGCTGCTCCTGCTTCCGAAGAGAAACATCTAACCAAATAAACCATAAAATCATGAAAACAAGAAAATACTTGTCGCTGGTGGTGGCCGTACTTATCCTGGCCGCCTGCGGCACCTCAAGAATCGTGCCTGTGACCGGACGAAAGCAGTCGGTCTACAGCGATAATGCCGAAATCCTCACGTCGAGCTTCTCCGAATACAAGAACTTCGTGAACACGGCCAAGCTCTCCACCAATGCCAACAACACCGCCATGGTGAAGCGCGTCGGGCAGAAACTGGCCACCGCCGTGGAAACCTATCTCCGCAACAATGGCTATGAGGCCGAAGTGCAGAACTACAACTGGGAGTTCAACCTCGTGCAAGACAATCAGGTGAATGCTTTCTGCATGCCCGGCGGAAAAATCGTGGTCTACGAGGGACTGCTGCCCGTCACGCAGACCGAGGCGGCTCTTGCCATCGTGCTCGGGCATGAGATAGCCCATGCCGTGGCCTACCACTCGTCGGAGCAATACCAGAAACAAATCAAGCAGCAGACCATCGGACAGGTGGCCGGTGCCGTACTTACCAGTGCCGGAATGGGAACCAACACGGCCTCCACGCTGTCTGCCCTCTACGGACTGGGCTCACAGATGGCCACGCTCAAGTATTCGCGCGACAACGAGACCGAGGCCGACCATATCGGACTTATCTTTGCTGCCATGGCCGGCTACAACCCCAATGAGGCCATTACCTTCTGGCAGCGCATGTCTGCCTCGAGCAACAACTCCACCCCGGCTTTCCTCAGCACCCATCCCACCGATGCCCAGCGCATCGCCAACATCAAGAAAATCTTGCCTGAGGCGCTGAAATATTACAAGAAGAGTGGCGCTGCCACTTCTACCAGCGGCAAGAAGGCCACCACGCCCAAAACCACGAAAACCATCCGCATCAAATAGGAAGAAGACATGATAGATTATCTCACACAACACGTCTGGCTCATCTGGATCCTGGTGTCCGTGATATGCCTGATACTGGAACTGGGGTCGGGCGACCTTTTCATCCTGTGCTTCGCCATTGGCGCACTGGGTGCCTCTTTCACCGCCGCCCTCGGACTGGGACTGATTCCGCAGCTCATCGTGCTGGCCATCTGCTCGCTGCTGAGTATCTATTTCATCAGGCCTGTGGCGCTGCGCTACCTGCACCGCAACGACGAGAACCGCGTGAGCAATGCCGATGCCCTGATGGGGCGCATCGGACATGTGTCGCAAACCATCGAAGCCGGTGACTACGGCAGGGTGGCCATCGACGGCGACGACTGGAAGGCCGTGGCTGCCAATGGCGAGCGCATCGAGAAAGGAGAGAAAGTGAAGGTGGTGGGCCGTGAAAGTATCATCATCACCGTAGAAAAAGTAGAAAATCAATAAATACCAATATTATGTCAACATCTGTTATCGTGTTGGTGGCAATCATCGTGTTGCTCATCATCCTGGCCAAGAAAACCTTGGTCATCATACCGCAGTCGGAAACGAAAATCATCGAGCGGCTCGGAAAATACCATGCCACGCTCAAGCCAGGTATCAATATCATCATCCCGTTCATCGACAGTGCCAAGAATATCATCACCATGAATAGGGGAAGGTATGCCTACTCAAGCGTCATCGACCTCAGGGAGCAGGTCTACGACTTCGACAAGCAGAACGTGATTACGAAAGACAATATCCAGATGCAGATCAACGCGCTGCTCTATTTCCAAATCGTCGACCCGTTCAAGGCTGTATACGAAATCAACAACCTGCCCAACGCCATCGAGAAACTCACACAGACTACCTTGCGTAACATCATCGGTGAGATGGAGCTCGACCAGACGCTCACCTCGCGCGACACGGTGAACACCAAGCTGCGTGCCGTGCTCGATGACGCCACCAACAAATGGGGTATCAAGGTGAACCGCGTGGAGCTGCAGGATATCACTCCGCCACAAAGTGTGCTCCAGGCCATGGAGAAGCAGATGCAGGCCGAGCGAAACAAGCGTGCCGTCATCCTTACCAGCGAGGGACAGAAACAGTCGCAGATCCTGCAGTCGGAGGGCGACAAGGCCGCTACCATCAACCGCGCTGAGGCCCAGAAGCAACAGGCCATCCTCGAAGCCGAGGGTTTGGCTCAGGCCCGCATCCGCAAGGCCGAGGCCGAGGCCATCGCCATCCGGAAAATCACCGAGGCCGTGGGCGACTCCACCAACCCCGCCAACTACCTGCTTGCCCAGAAGTATATCCAGATGATGGAGGAACTGGCGTCCGGACAACAGGCAAAGACCGTTTACCTGCCCTACGAGGCCACCAACCTGCTGGGTAGCCTGGGTGGCATCAAGGACCTCTTCAAACAGTAAGTCACAGCATGAAAATATGTGTGGTAGCGGGCGCACGCCCGAACTTTATCAAGGTGGCACCCATACTCAGGGCCATCGATAATGCCAGGTCACAAGGGAAAGACGTGGAGAGCACATTGGTCTATGCTGGCGTCGAGAGCGATGCCACACTCGAGCCTTCGCTCTTCGATGACTTGCAGATGCGCCGGCCCGACGTGTTCCTGGGAGTTGACTGCCAGAGCCTGAACGAACTGACGGGAAGGGTGATGGCAGAGTTTGAGAACTATCTTCAAAGTCATCCCACCGACGTGGTGATAGTGGTCGACGACCTGGCCTCTACCATGGCCGCGGCCATCGTCACCAAAAAACAAGGGGTGATGCTGGCCCATCTGGTGGCAGGCACTCGGTCGTTTGACATCAAGATGCCAAAGGAAATCAACCGCCTGGTCATCGACGGATTGTCCGACTTGCTCTTCACGGCAGGCGAGGGCGCCAGCCAGATCGTATCGCGTGAGGGGGTGCAGCTCTCGCAGGTCTATCAGGTTGGAAACATCCTGATGGATACGCTCAGGGCCAACTATAACCGTCTGCGCCGGCCCGCCGTGCTTGAACAGCTGGCACTGGCCGACCAGCAATATCTGGTGTTCACCCTCAACCGCAAGGCGCTCATCGCGCAGGCCGAGAACTTGCGGGGTATGCTCAAGGCCATGCTCGCCGCTGCCAACGGCACACACATTCTGGCTCCGCTGCGCGGACTGGCCCGTGAGGCGGTCATTCGGCAGTTGGCCACAATCAATGCCCCGCTCGATACCTTCCACCTTATCGACCCATTGCCTTACCTGGAGTTTGGCTATCTCACGGCTCATGCCAAGGGCATCATCACCGACTCGGGCAACGTGGCCGAGGAGGCTACCTTCAACGGGGTACCTTGTGCCACGCTCAATAGCTATACCGAACATATCGAGACGGTGCGCACAGGCACAAACGTGCTCGTGGGCGAGGATCCCGTCCGGCTGGCCGAGGCCGTGGCCGACATGGTAGCTGGAAAATGGAAGAAAGGAAATATCCCCGATAGGTGGGATGGCCGCTCGGCAGAACGCATCGTGCAAATCCTTTTAGGGCTCTAAAGGAAAGCTGCTTTTCCGGCTCTTGACATTGTGCCCTCTCCCGGCGTCGGGAGAGGGCACAATCGTATCGGATAATACCAAGAAGACCAACTAACAGGTCATAAAAAGTAAGGAGAGAGAAAAATCACTCTCCATTTCCCCTATATGGGGGCTGGCCTTTTGTCCATAGGTCGCGGTAAGGACGCTGGGCTCGCTCTACCGACATCTGGATGCTGAACGAAGGGTTGAAATTGTATTTCACGGCAGCACCAATCCTGTCGCCCACGGCTCCCATGTCATAAAGATACAGGGGCATGTTGCGACTGCTCACCAACGACTTCTGGGCATATAGATAGGCCTCCCAGTGCTCGTTGAACTGATAGCCGAGAACAGCCGTGAGACCGGCGTCGTGTACCGTATTGTGATTCCAATACACATTGTCGAGATAGCCTCCTACGGCCAGCGAGAGACGCTTGGTCAGGGGGACGGCGTAAAGGGCGGATATCTGTTGGGCGAAACCGGCTCCGCCATGGGCGTGCTTGCCAAACTGGGCAAACACCGAGGCACCGATGCTCACGTTCAGCCCTTGGTGCAGCGAGGTCGCCGTCCAACCCTGAAGTCCGAAGGGCATATAGCCAAACGACATCACCCTGCCGCTGGCGTCCATGAAGGGAAGGTGAAGGGGCAGGCTGTCGACTTGCGCAGGGACGTAGCCTAACCGGTTGTCGGGCTGGGCCGAGGCCAGAGGGTCGGCAAAGACCGAGGTGGGAGAGGTATAGCTGCCCGTGGGCTCGATATCGTTGATGTCGAGCGGGGTGGCTTGGCGGTGTACGGGCTCTTGGGCCATGGCGCCAAAGCACCAGAGCAAGGCTGAAATGAAGAGGAGTTTCCTTGTCGTCATGCTGCAAAATTATATCTTACAAAGCCAACGGCAAAATAATTAAAACTTTTTTGTGCTTCGTTAACGCACGCCAACTTATTGCAGCACGGAGACCAGACCAAAGATGCCAAGGCCAGTGAGACTGGCCACACCACCATACATCAGTATCGAACTGAGCAGGTTGCGCTTCTTGTGCGACAGTTGGTCGGAGAAGTGGTAGATGGTGTGCGAACGGTAGGTCTCGCCGGGATTGAGCGTGGTAGAAGGGAAGTCGGGCTGGTTCGGGCTGTCGGAGAAGTGCATCGTCTCCAGACAGATGGCGGAGCGTCTGGGGTAGGCAATGCCATTCTTGCCCACCAGACTGCCGTCCAGGCCATTGGCCGTGTAAACCTGCAGCGAGGGCTCGGTGGTGAACACCGTCAGGCGGCGACCGCTCTTGGCATCGTAGACCACGGCAGCCGGACGGGTGATGTCGCCAGCGTGGCGCAGGGCGAATCCATGGTCGTAGCCCTTCGTGATGGCCATCTGCTCGTCGTAGATGTCGATGTCGCTGCCGATGGCCTTGGCGGTGGTGAAGTCGAAAGGCGTGTTCTTCACTTTCATAAACCGTCCGTCCACGTTCTTGTCCTTGTCGTACGTGGCGATATACTTGCTGTCAACATAGAGCGTATGAGTGAGAACGGTCGACGATGGGTCGCCCGAGATGTTGAAGAACGAGTGGTTGGTCAGGTTCACCACGGTCGACTTGTCGGTGGTGGCCTCATAGGCCACATCGAGGGCATGGTCGTAGGTGAGGGTGTAGGTCACCTTCACCGTGAGTGTGCCGGGAAAGCCGTTCTCCCCGTCGGGAGAGACATATTTCAGGCATAGCGAAGTGTCGTTCCGCGACACCATGTCCCACACGCGGTCGGAAAACCCGGGGCGACCGCCATGCGAGATGTTGCCGCCGCCATTCTGTTGCAGCACATAGGGCACACCGTTGAGGGCAAAGCGCGCACCCTTGATGCGGCCCACATAACGGCCCACCACGCTGCCGAAGTTCTGCTTCTTGCTCGCATAGTCATTGATGTTGTCGAAGCCCAGCACCACGTCGCCCAAATGGCCTTCCTGGTCGGGCACCATCATCGACACCACACGGGCACCATAGTTGGTGATGCATGCTTCCAAGCCATTGTTGGTCAAGGTGTAGAGGGCAGTCTGCTTGCCATCGATAGTGGCGATAAAGCGGTCGGGACGCAAACCCGAGAGCGTAGACGGTCCTTGTGATGCTTGGTCTGGGGAATTCGCGCCCAATTCATCACCCCCGGCACCCATGATGGTGAGGGGAAGTAGCAATAAAACGGCTGTTATCAAGTGTTTTGTCATGTCGCTTAGGTCTTAGTTGTGCTTGTTGATAATGGGCTTGACAAAGCAGAACCAGGCGGCTCAGCTTTCATTATTCTCTTTAACGTTGTAAAATTATAAATTTTATGCTTATTATCATTGTGTATTTATTTTTTTTAACATTTTGGCATGGCATGGTAACTACCCATACCAAGGGGAGCTGAGTAGTTACAAGTGGCGCCGGAAGTCATAAAAAACTGTAATCATTACTAAAATATTCCATTTTTGTCGGCTATGATTTTGCTTTTCGCCTCCTTAATGGTAATTTTGTCACAATCAAATCATGCGGCATGGCCAACATGCCCTTGATGAATGGATAACGATAATAGAATTCAAAACTTGAAGAAAGGAGCTTATGATGAGAAAAATGATGATTCTAATGCTGGCACTGATGATGTGCGGCATCTCGGCCAATGCCCAGATGACAAAGAAGGACACGGGCAACGGACCGTTCAAGGAGCGTGTCTCCAAACTTTGGGACAAGACGAAGAAAACGGCCACCGAAGTGGCAACGACCATCGGCGACGAGATCTCCAACAGCACAAGTGGGCTGCGACGCATAGAGGGCAAGTACTACATGAATATCTACGACGTGAACCTCTATGAGGGCAGCGACTGCGCCACTATGCTCGATTTGTGCCGGAAGCAGTTCAAGGCCAAGTATCCTAACGTGCCCATAACCTCGTGCGTCATCCCACAGACCGACTGGGAAACAGAGACCGTGGAGACCAACGGACAGGTGACAGGGTATGTGCAGACCCTCTTCTGCTATATCATCGGAAAGGATGGCAACGAAGGCTTCATCAACGCCAAGTTTGTCTTTGAGCGCAAGAAAGACGTGGGGAAGCAGCTGGTGAACAACACCATGAAATGGCCCTTGTGGACACGCACCGACGTGATGACCAACCACGTCTACGACAGGCTCACCCGAAAGTGACGCCGGCTTTCTCACCGCTCTCTGCGGAAGGTGGAGAGCGTTACTGATAGTGTGACATGACACGATAACCCTGGCCCTGGCAACAGGGCCTTCAATTATTTCTACCAAAATGGGATTCTTTAAATCATTGTTCGGCGGCAGCGACGAAAGCCCCGAAGAGAAGAAAAAACGGGAGATGGAGCGCGACTTCGACGTGCTGCGCACCGATGGCGTGCGTGCCCTGCGGATGGGGCAGGCCGAGTATGCAGTGAAATGCTTTGAGGGTGCACTTGAGCTGAAAGACGACCTTGAGACCCGCGACTATCTCTCGCAGGCACTCATCAGGGCCGACCGCCTCGGCGATGCGCTCGAGCAGTTGCGCGTGCTCCATGAGGCCCAGCCCGAGAACGTCCACATCCTCTCGCTCATGGCTCGTGTGGCGTTCATGATGGAGGATTATGGACTGATGTCGGAGCTTTGCGAGAAAGCAATGCTCCTCGACAAAGACAATGCCGAGATGGTGTATCTCTATGGCCGCGCCGCTCTTGGCCAGCACGACAAGGTGAATGCCGTGGCCATGTTCACCAAGGCCATCCTGCTCGACGAGAACCTCGCCGATGCTTACCTCAAACGAGGTGAGGTGCTGCTCGAGATGGGCGATGTGGAGGGGGCTGCCGAGGATGCCGACTGGCTGATGGAGCGAGTGGAGGGCGCCGACGACGTGCTCCTGCTCAAGGCAAGGGTCCTTCAGGCGCAGAACAATGATGTCGCTGCCATCGACGTGCTCTCTCAGGCCATAGAGGGTAATCCTTTCCTCACCGATGCCTACCGATGGAGAGGAGCCGCCCGGATGAGGCTGGGCGACAAGGACGGGGCTGCCGAGGACGCTCAGAAAGTGCTTGAGCTCAATCCTGAGGAGATGACCCATCTCAGTGGGAAGTTTTAGGCATGATCGTGAGAGGAAACCCTCCTTCAATGATTGTATTCCTCTCCAATTATACCACTAAGAACCGCCGCCAACGATTCATCAATGAGGCATTTAGGATACCATTTGCTGGCCCTCGTCACCATAGCGATATGGGGAGTGACGTTTGTCAACACGAAAGTGCTGCTGCAACATGGCTTGCAGCCGATGGAGATATTTCTGCTCCGTTTCATCGTGGCTTATCTCTGTATCTGGACCATCTCTCCCCGAAAGGTCTTTTCCCAGTCGTGGAGAGATGAGGGCACTTTCTTTCTCCTTGGCCTCCTTGGTGGTACGGTGTATTTCGTGGCTGAGAATACGGCCATCGGTTTGTCTTTCGTCAACAATGTGGCGTTCATCGTCTGCACAGCCCCTCTCCTTACTATGCTCCTTGCCCTCCTTTTTGTGAAAGGAATGAAGGCAACGGTGTTGTTGGTGCTGGGGTCGGCCATGGCATTGGCGGGAGTAGGATTGGTCATTTACAATGGTCATTTCGTACTTCAGCTGAATCCCTTGGGCGATACTTTGGCCTTGGCGGCGGCATTCAGTTGGGCTGTCTATAGTCTGGTGATTAAGAAAGTCTCCTCTCGTTACAGTGCCGTTTTCATCACCCGCAAGGTGTTCTTTTATGGCATTGTGACCGTTATCCCGCTGTTCCTCTTCAAACCTTGGCATTTCCCTCTCGCAGGGCTCCTGCAGCCAACGGTATTCCTCAACCTGTTGTTCCTTTCCTTGGTGGCTTCCTTCCTTTGTTTCCTATGGTGGAATGTTGCCGTAAAGAAACTTGGTGCCATTTCCACCAGCAACTACATCTATCTGAATCCTGTAACCACCGTGCTGGCCAGTGCATTGTTCCTAAATGAACCTATGACCCCTATGGCCTATGCAGGTAGTGCACTCATCCTCATTGGGGTGTATGTAGCCAATCGCCAGACTCCAGATCCTAACCAATAATCCACTTCGAACCATACCGTTGCGCTCGGCTTCCATTACTTTGCCGCTATTGCGGCGAAGATAGGTTGCGCCTCGGCAACGCAAAGCAAAAAACTTCGTGTTTTGCTTTGCGTTGCGCTCGGCTTTCACTATCTTTGCAGAAAATTTTTGATTATGCGGAAATTTTATATCCTTTTCTTTTTGTTGGCACTGACAATGGTTGGTACCAATGCTGATGCTCAAAACACGGGTTATAACAGGCTCCAGAATGTGGCCACCGGACATGTGGCACAACTCTCAGGCGGATTGCGCTTTGCGCCCGATGTCACCCTCGAGCAGGCATATGGCAAGCCAGGAACCGTGGCCTATGCCGATTTCGACGGACAGAAGGTGACGCAGTTGCGTGCCCAAGGCGTGGATGTGGTCAATACCATCGTTCCGATGATGAAGGCGATGCTCCTCCAAATGATCGACCCGGAGACTTTTGCCACACTCAAGGCGTCAGCTTTGGAGATGGTCGACGGTGTCTTGTCTGGGGCCATGGCCACATTGCTCAAGAGCTATATGAACAACTACTCGTATGAGAATTTCCAGGAGTATGTGGGCAACTTCGACACCAATCTCTATTATACAGCCGTGGATGGTGGATACCAGCTGTATCTCAAAACACCCCCAATTCCATTCAATGCCGGTGACTTCACTTCCTATTTCACCAGCAAAATGAACAGTTTCCTCACCCTTTACCGAGGAACGCTCATCGAGTATGCCTCAACCTATCTCGAAGGCAGGGAGTACCTTATACCTGTGGTCACCAGTTTCGTCAAGCACATGCAGTTTAGCGACGTTCTCTACCTGCGTGAGATGGAGGATGAGACCTACGGAGCCTACTTCGGTTTCGCCAATTCGGATGACCTGGAGGATGCTACCCAAGTGGTATGGGATTTCATTCCGGTCGACGATACCAACTACCTGGGCATAGAGGGCGCTGTCAAGGATGCCGATGGAAAATGGTGGACTTCACTCTCTGTGGATTTCGCCTTCCGCGTGCCCGAGGGCATGAAGGTGTATTATGTGGACAGTGAGGTCGACTATTCGAAGTCGCTTATCCACAGGGTGCCCGTTACCGACGAGGTGATACCGGCGCTCACTCCGGTCATCCTCCAACTCAATGGCGAGGACGCTGCCTCCAACAAGCTGGCAATCGTTGATGGCTACTATTCGGGTAATTACAACGATAACCAGTTGAGATTGCCCGTCGATGAGTATGGGTTCATGCTCGGTTTCACGCTCGAGGAACCCGACAGGCATTATTGCACGCTGGGCCTCACCGACGGCAAAGTGGCTCTGAAGGTGACCGACCAGACGGAGTTTGGCCCCAACCAACCATATTATTATCTCTCCGATGACCTCGTGATACTGCTCACTTCGGGCAGCTTGACCCTGGCCGACGATGTGAGCGGCATCAACCAGCTGGTGGCTGGCACGCCTCTCGACAACCAGGTCTACGACTTGCAGGGCCGCCGCGTGGAGAATCCCACCAAGGGCATATATATCGTCAACGGCAAGAAGGTGCTCCGCAAGTAAGCACCCCTACATCAAAATAAAGTTCTGCCCCCATTGAGCATGCTCAGTGGGGGCAGAACTATTGACAGAGGGTATGAATGATTTTGAAACGGGGCTTAGTTGGCCGACTCAAACTCCCTGAGGAAACGGGTGTCGTTCTCCGAGAACATACGGAGGTCGCTCACACGGTACTTCAGGTTGGTGATGCGCTCCACACCCACACCGAAAGCATAGCCGCTGTAGACGGTGCTGTCGATGCCGCACTCCTCGAGCACGTTCGGGTCTACCATACCGCATCCAAGAATCTCCACCCATCCGGTGTGCTTGCAGAAACTGCAGCCCACACCACCACAGATGTGGCACGAGATGTCCATCTCGGCACTGGGCTCGGTGAACGGGAAGTAGCTGGGACGGAGACGGATCTTCGTGTCGGCACCGAAAAGCTCCTGGGCGAAAGTGAGAAGCACTTGCTTCAGGTCGGTGAACGATACGTTCTTGTCGATGTACAGTCCCTCAATCTGGTGGAAGAAGCAGTGGGCACGGGCGGTGATGGCCTCGTTGCGATAGACACGGCCAGGGCAAATCACGCGGATAGGTGGCTTGGTGATGTCCATCACGCGGGCTTGCACCGAACTGGTGTGGCTGCGGAGGATGATGTTCTTCGTCACGTCGTTGGGATTGGTCTCCACAAAGAAAGTGTCCTGCATGTCGCGGGCAGGGTGGTCGGCGGCGAAGTTCATCTTCGTGAACACGTGAAGGTCGTCTTCTACCTCCGGACCATCAGCCAAGGTGAATCCCATGCGTGAGAAAATGTCGATAATCTCGTTGGTCACAATCGATATGGGGTGACGCGTGCCCAGTCCGATAGGGTAGGCAGTGCGGGTGAGGTCGATGTCCTCGTCGGTGGCATCGGCTGTGGCAATCTGCTCACGAAGGGCATTGATGCGCTCGGTGGCCAACTGCTTCAGCTCATTGATTTTGATGCCGACACTACGCTTCTGGTCGGCGGCAACATTGCGGAAGTCGGCCATCAACGCGGCAATCTCGCCTTTCTTGCTCAGGTATTTCACCCTAAGGGCCTCTATCTCATCGGCATTGGAGGCCTTCAGCTCCTTCACGTCCTTCAGGAGGGCGTCTATTTTCTCAAGTAGCATTTCTCTTTGGTTTAAATTTCGTGCAAAGGTAATATTTTTCCCTTAAATATTAAAATATATCGAAATAAAGTTGTATTTTTGCGCCATTATAAAGCATTCCTGACGCAAGTGTGTTTATGAAAAAAAGTGCGTTGTTTTTTTTCTTCTTGTCGTGCTGCCTCATTAGTATGACTTTCGGCTGCAAAGACAAGAAACCAGAGGTAATCGTGCCCAATGAGCCTGAATCCGTGGATACAGTGGCGCCTGTCGACACATTGGTGATTGCCGACACCGTGCCGGTAGACGAGATGGACAGCCTCATTTCTGCCACGCCAATGCCTAAAGCTGCCGACGAGCTCTTCGACGATTTCCTCTTCAATTTCACGGCCAACAAGAAACTGCAGTATGAGCGCGTGAAATTCCCTCTCAAGGTGGTGGAGGGCGACCAGGTGTCGACCATCGACCGCAAGGAATGGCAGATGGAGAAATTCTTCATGAAGCAGGAGTTCTATACGCTCATCTTCGACGACGAGAGTCAGTTGGAGCTGCCCAAGCAGACCAATCTCGACAGTGTGGTGGTGGAGAAAATATTCCTGGCCCAGCAGACGGTGGAGCAGCATGTATTCAACCGTGAGAATGGCCAGTGGATGCTCACCGAGATTCACCGCAACACCACCTCGCAAAATCCCAACAAGTCGTTCCTCGCTTTCTATGAGAAGTTCGCCTCCGACTCCCTCTTCCAGGTGGAAAGCCTTGACAAGACCGTGGAGACCATCTTGCCCGATCCCGAAGATGACTTCACGATGATAGAAGGCGAGTTCCATCCCGACCAGTGGGAGGAGTTCAGGCCGCCAGTGCTGCCCCATGAGTTCATCTATAATATTATATACGGCCAGAAATATACCCATAGCAAGCAGAAACTGTTTGTCGTGAGGGGTATATCCAATGGCCTGGAGACGGAGATGACTTTCCGGCAGATCGACGGGAAATGGAAATTGGTGAAACTCGTCAACTAAAATTCCTATGAGAGATATCCTTCATTTCGACTTGTCAGAGCACAACACCTTTGGCATACATGCTTCTTGTAAAAGGTTCGTGGAGATCGACACCGCCGAGGAGGCGGCTGCCTTCTTCCCCTCCCTTCACGATGCCGACATGCCTCTCCTTATTATCGGTGGGGGAAGCAACCTGCTGCTCACTGCCGACTTCAACGGAACGGTGGTGCGCTCGGCCATCAAGGGCATCTCGGCCGAGGAGAGGGATGGCGAGGTATGGCTCAGATGTGGCTCGGGAGAGACCTGGGACGACGTGGTGGCGCTCTGCGTGCAGCGAGGATGGTATGGTGCCGAGAACCTGTCGCTCATTCCTGGCGACGTGGGAGCTTCGGCCGTACAGAATATCGGTGCCTATGGCACTGAGGTGAAGGATATTGTGGAACGCATCGAGGCAGTGGATGTCGGTACCGGACAGATGGTGGAGATTGCTGCCTCTGAGTGCCAGTATGGCTATCGCGACAGCAGGTTCAAGCACGAGTGGCATCAACGCTTCTTCATTACGGCGGTGACCTATCGCTTGTCGCTGTCGTTCGAACCACGGCTCGATTATGGGAATATCCGCGAGATGCTGGCTCAAAGAGGAATCACCCAGCCCACGGCAGCCCAACTACGCCAGGTCATCATCGACATACGCAATGCCAAACTCCCCGACACGAAGGTGGAGGGAAACGCGGGCAGTTTCTTTGTCAACCCCGTGGTTTCCAGGGAGAAATACGAACAGTTGGCCGCCGAGTATCCCGGAATGCCTCATTATACTACCGACGATGGCCGTGAGAAGATTCCGGCTGGGTGGCTCATAGAGCAGTGCGGATGGAAAGGCCGCACACTGGGACGTGCCGGGGTGCACCACCGGCAGGCCCTGGTGTTGGTCAACAAGGGTGGGGCCACCGGCGAGGAAGTGCTTCGACTCTGCGAGACCGTGAAAGCCGATGTGAGAAGCAAGTTCGGCATAGAAATCCATTCCGAGGTGAATATCATATAGCAACTACTCAGCCTATGCGACTCACTTTTCTTGGCACAGGCACGTCGGGGGGCGTCCCCAGTATCGGGTGTGATTGCGAGGTCTGCCGGAGCAACGATCCCCGCGACCATAGGCTGCGCACCTCAGTGCTGCTCGACACCGACAGCACAAGGGTGCTCATCGATTGCGGACCTGACTTCAGGCAGCAAATCCTGCCTTTCGACTTCAAACCCATCGACGGGGTGCTACTCACGCATATCCATTACGACCATGTGGGGGGCATCGACGACATCAGGCCTTTCTGCAAGTTCGGGCCCGTGAATGTCTATGCCGATGAGGCCACGGCCAAAGGAGTGAGGCATAATTTCCCCTATTGTTTTGCCGACCATCTCTATCCGGGTGTGCCCTTGCTCTCGCTGCATGTCGTAGAGCCTCACGTGCCCATCCAAATTGGCGACCTGCCTCCTGTCATCCCCTTCGTGGTAATGCATGGCAAAATGCCTATCCTGGGCTTCAGGATAGGAAAACTGGCCTATATCACCGACATGAAGACCATCGACAAGAGTGAGATTCCATATATCGAGGGTGTGGACACATTGGTGGTCAATGCGTTGAGAAAGCAAAAAGAGCACCATTCACACCAACTGCTCGACGATGCCATTGCCTTCGCACGCCAATTGGGTGCCAGGCAATCCTACATAATACATACCACACACCAGATAGGGTTGCACGCCGAAACCAACCCACAACTGCCCGAAGGCATCCAGTTGGCCTACGACGGGTTGGTCATACACATTTAGCTTCTGTTTGGCGGCATAGGCCACCGATGGCCTGTGTTTTTGTCCCTCTTTTTCGTATAGGCACAAAAAAATGGAGTACCGCCGTACTCCAACCTTTTGTTAACCTTAAATCTAATACTATGAAAAACACATGACAAAAGTATGACATTTTTCTTAATCCTCAAAATTTTTTGTAAAAAAACGTCGATTTGTAACTAATTTTAACGAATTTGTGATACTTTTTAAGAAAAATCGCGCATTTTCAAGTTGGAATATGTAATTAAAGTGTCTCATTCGCTCAATTTCCGATCTCTTTTCATCTTGAGAAAGTTGGAATATGTAACCTTTCCCCATACCTTTCCGCCAAAAAGCAAGGGCACCCCGAAAGGTGCCCTTGTAAATCTTTTCTACTCCATAAGGATTATAAGGAGAAAAGTGCGGAAAGAATGTTTTTGCTCTTGTTCTTTGTCTTTACCTTACGATGGTTGTTGCCATATTTGTTGTAGAGTTTCCATACCAGGATAAGCCCGTCGAAAACCGAGACCCCTGTCGACATGATATTGGCGAAACGATGTGAGGGCAAGTTGCTCTCTTCTTTGTGGAACAAAGAGTTCCATTGTGTTTTCATAGATTGGTTCTCCGAACGAAGTTCTTTGCGCAACTGGTCTTTCCGTGCGCGGATGTCGTCGAGTGATTTATATTGTAACAAAGGCTGGTCGGGAATCATGGGTCAGTTGTTTAGAAGTAGGTTGGCGAGAAATCTTACGAGGGGCTTCTCCACCCACTTGCGGCGGTTGATGACAAAGAGGATAAGCAGGAAGAGGTAGATTCCGGCGACAATGCAAAAAGCCCACACCGTCCCCGTATGAGGGGCTAAGGCATAGGCAAAGGCAAACGACAGGTAGATGAGCATCATCATCAGCGTGAGCACCACGACCAGTGTCATGGCGGTGAGTGTGAGCAAACGCACCACCTTCTCGATGATGTCAAGCTTCACATACTCCGACTGCACGCCGACATAGTGCTTCAACGATTCTGCCAACTGGGCTATCGTCTCAATATTCTTGTCGCTCGAAATCATATGTCTGACAGCGTGTGGAGATTAGTCGATGGCCTCGGCTGCTGCGTCCTTGATGTCGTCGACAAGGTCTTCCATGTCCTTGCGCGAGATGTTGAGGTTGTGCTTCTTGCAGAAATCAGAAACGGCGTCCGAAATCTTTGTACGGGTGTCGGTGCCCTTCTCGGGGGCCATGAGCAGACCGATTGCGGCTCCTGCAATGGCGCCACCAATGAAAGCGCCGATGTAGCTTAATTGTTTCATAATGATAATAGTTTAAGTTGTATAATACAATAGTTGGTGATTGATTCGTCCCTTGATGAGAATGGCAACGGGTGTCTGCCATTCCCTATTTCAGATAGCAAATATAGTAAAATTTTCGATAGGTTAACATTTTGAAATAACATTTTTTGTTAAAAGTGTTGGATTTTGTTCATTTAACAAACTTTATAGACTTGTTGTTCCTATTTTTGAGTGATTTTGTGTAATTTCGCACACAAATAGAAATATGTGACTTTTATTTATTCAATCATCTATAATTTCAAAACACATGAAGAAATACTTGATCTTATGTGCAGGACTGTGCATGATCCTGGCACTCGGCAGTTGCAAATCCAAGGAAAGCGCGTATCGTAAGGCATATGATGCCGCAAATGCCAATGAAGGCAACACTACTACTACAACAACAGGCTACGACGACACACCAGTGGTGACTCCGTTCGTGGAGACTCCAGCCACCGCTCCAAGCGTGTCGGACAACTCCGACAACGTGGCCGTGCGCACAGAGCAAAACCTCCAGGTGGTAAGTGGCTCCGGACTGAAGGCCTACAGCGTGGTCGTTGGCTCTTTCTCCGTGAAGTCGAATGCCGAGAACCTGGTGCAGCGTCTCCGCGCATCTGGATATGACGCACAGTTGGCTTACAACTCCAACCGCAACATGTATCGCGTCGTGGCTTCCACATTCTCCGACAAGTCGAGCGCCGTACAGAGCCGTACACGTCTCAGAGACACCTATCCCGACGCTTGGCTCCTCTACTACGGTTATTGATAAGCCGTGGCAAGGATCCTTTCTATAGACTACGGAAAGAAACGTACAGGTTTGGCAGTCACCGATCCGCTGC
>ONSV01000170.1 GCA_900320585.1 uncultured Prevotellaceae bacterium
AGGCTTGCTGAAGCCCTACATCCAGGACGACCTTGGGTGGTCGGAGGCCGACTATGGCTATATCGTAACAGCCTTCCAGGTGGCTTACGGTGTCGGAATGCTCGTGTGCGGCCGGATGCTCGACAAGTTCGGAAGTAAGTTGGGCTATTCCATCGCCATCATCGTATGGAGCCTGGGTGCCCTCCTGCATGCTACAGTCCGCTCCGTGACGGGCTTTGGCGCCGCACGTGCCATTCTGGGATTGGGCGAGGCGGGCAACTTCCCCGCTGCCGTGAAGGTGATAGCCGAGTGGTTCCCCAAGCGCGACCGTGCCTATGCCACAGGCTTGTTTAACTCCGGCACTACGATAGGTGCCATCATCGCACCGGTCATTGTCACAGCCATCACCCTGCAGTGGGGCTGGCGCTGGGCCTTTGTCATAACCGGCCTCTTCGGATTCTTCTGGGTAGTGGCCTGGTGGGTCATCTACAAGGCTCCCGAGAAGAATCCCAAGGTGAACGCGGCCGAACTGGAGTACATCCACTCGAAAGACGATGGCGAGGAAGAGACAGAGGTGCCTCAAGGGCGCACTGTCAGTTGGGGCGAGTTGCTGCGTCATCGCCAGACCTACGCCATTGTCTTCTCCCGCTTTGTTACCGACTGGGTGTGGTGGTTCTTCTTGTTCTGGACACCCGACTTCCTGAACAAGGAGCATGGCGTAGACCTGAAGTCAACCGTCCTGCCCCTTATCATCATCTACACCATGTCGAGCATCGGTGGCATCTATGGCGGACATGTCTCGTCGCAGTTCGTGCGCCTCGGGCGCTCGCTCGATTTCGCCCGCAAAACCACCATCTTGCTCTTTGCCCTGTTGGTGCTGCCGCTCAATGCCATTCCATACATCCATAACATTTGGATAGTGGTGCTGATTATCGGGTTGGCAACAAGCACCCATCAGGCCTGGGCATCGAATATCTTCACCATCGTGTCGGATGTTTATCCCAAACAGGTGGTGGGGTCGATGACGGGTATCAGCAGCGTGGGGGGTGCTGTGGGCGGAGCACTGGCCTCATCGTTTGTGGGCCTCATCCTGGAGTGGACGGGCAGTTACACCACCATCTTCATGGTGGCCAGCACGATGTATCTGTTGGCATGGCTCACGCTGAAACTCTTCGTTCCAATCCGACAAATAAAATTCGAATAATATGATTGTAAAAAAGATTGAGACATGGTGGGTGCGTAGGGAAAAGTGCCTGTTTGATGACAAACGCAAGGGCAAGAGCGCCATGGACTGGGACGTGCTGGTGCTCAAACTCACTACCGACAATGGCATCGAGGGCATGGCCACAGCCTTGGCGGCACGCTCGGGCAATGTCACGGAGGCTTATGTCATGGACAATATCGCCCCCGTGGTGCTTGGCAGGTCTCCCTACGACAGGGAGAAAATATGGCATGAGTTTTGGAACATCGACCGCCATCTTACGTTCTTCCCCATCTATCTGCCCGGTCCGGTTGATGTCGCACTTTGGGACATCTGCGCGAAGGCAGCCCGACTGCCACTATACCAATATCTGGGTGCCTATCGCGAGCAATTGCCAGTCTATGCCAGCGGCCTGTTCCACACCACCGAACAGGAGTACATCGACGAGGCGCTTTTTTATCAGGAGCGGGGCATCAGGTGCTATAAAGTGCATCCTCCAGGGCCCATCGAGACCGACATGCGCATACACGAGAACCTGCGAAAGGCCGTAGGCGACAACTTCGGGCTGATGAGCGACCCCGTGGCTGAATATACGCTCGACGAGGCCATCAGGGTGGGGCGCCAGTTGGAGCGCCTGAACTATATCTGGCTCGAGGAACCTTTCAGGGATTTCGAACTCTATAAGTATACTGAGTTGTGCAAGGCACTCGACATTCCCATCGCAGCCACCGAGACCACAAGGGGTTGCCACTGGGGCGTGGCACAGGTCATCAGCCAGAAGGCGGCAGATATCGTGCGTGCTGATGTCTCGTGGAAATGCGGCATCACGGGCACACTGAAGATTGCGCATCTGGCAGAAAGTTTCGGACTGAATTGTGAGATTCATACCACAACCATGAATTTCATGGACATCGTCAACCTGCATGTGTCGTGTGCCATCCGTAATTGCAAGTGGTTCGAGTATTTCGTTCCCGAAGAAGACTTCCAGTTCCCCATGAAGGGGTTGCTGCCCATCACCGCCGAAGGCAACATTGTGGTCCCGAAGGCTCCTGGCATAGGGGTGGAACTCGACTGGGATCTCATTCACAACAACTGCGTGTCGTATAAAATAATGGAATTGCAATGAGGGGATTCTTGCGTGACGACGGTCGGAAAGGCATTCGCAATGTGGTGCTGGTCAGCTATCTGGTAGAGTGTGCCCATCATGTGGCCGCCAGAATTGCCCAACATTACCAACAGGAGGAGGTCCACTTGATAGGGTTCAGCGGCTGTGCCCCGAATGATTATGCCGAACTGATGATGCGGCAGTTGTGTACGCATCCCAATGTGGGTGCCGTGTTGCTGGTGTCGCTGGGGTGTGAGAACTTCCAGCGCGAGCGGCTCTTGCATGACATCAAGGAGAGCGGGCGCCCTGCCTCTCTCATCGTCATCCAGGAAGAGGGTGGCACGCTCCCATCTATCGATAAAGGCATCGGCGAGGTGGGCGTTTTCCTTCGTCAGATAGCCGATGCACCGCAAGTGGATTTCGATTGGAACGACCTCGTGATAGGCACTGTCTGCGGGGGGTCGGATGGCTATAGCGGCATCACCGCCAATCCCTCCGTCGGAGCAACCTTCGACTGGCTCGTCGACCATGGTGCCACTTGCATTTTCGAGGAGCCGGGCGAACTCATTGGCTGTGAGTCGCTGCTGCAGCATCGCGCGGCCAACCCCGAATTGGGGATGCGGCTCTACAACTGCATCGTGAAGGCCGATAAATACTACAAACAGATGGGGCACGACAGCTTCTCGGCAGGCAATGCCACCGGTGGCCTGACCACCATTGAGGAAAAGTCGCTGGGCTCCTACTGCAAGAGTGGCTCATGCGGCATACAGGGACTCACTTACCCTGCATTGCCACCTACCAAACCAGGACTGTGGATGATGGACGTCGTGCCCGACGGCGAGGTCAGATGGGGCTTTCCCAATATCAACGACAATGCCGAGATCATGGAGATGATAGCCTGCGGCTGCCACCTCGTCCTCTACACCACGGGATGCGGTTCGGTGGCTGGCTCCGCCATATCGCCTGTCATAAAAGTGTGCGCCAACCCCGCCACTTTCAACCACATGGCTGATGATATGGACATCAATGCAGGGGCTATCGTCACCAATAATCTCTCGTTCGGCGATATCCGCGACCAGCTGCTGCAGTGCATCCGTCAGACGGCATCAGGACAGCCCACCAAGTCGGAGGCGTTGGGGCACCGTGAATCATTGTCCTGGCATCCCGAAGACTTGACGCGCCAGCGTTTCCTTTTTGCCTCGGAACACGACTCGGCAGGTTTTGGGCAAAGCCCCAAAGCCGCAGCGAAAAGTGTCACCTATAATAGGTTTGCTTCCCGCTTCTCCGCATATTCGCAGTAAAAACGGCAGTTCATTGATACTGTTCCACAAAGTCGCGCACAAGCCGGAAAACGGGCTCATAGCTGTCGAATCGCACGGTCTTATAGGTATCGAAGATGGTGTGATAATACTGGAAAGCGTCACCATTCTCGTTTTCCAGAAAGATGCAGGGCACGTGGCGCGTGGCAAATGGATAGTGGTCGCTGTTGGCAGCCAGTTCTCCACGGTGCAGGGCCTTGAAATAGTGCCCGCGTTCATTGATTTGCTCGAAGAGGGAGAAGCCACGCATGCCCTCATCGCTCACCTCACAATACTGGGTGGGGTTGTTGTCGCCTATCATATCGATATTGAACAGGTACTTGACCTGCTGGAGGGGCACAACGGGATGGTCGGCATACCAGGTGGAGCCGCGCAGGTTGGCGTCCTCGCCCGAGAAGGCGATGAAATACATGTCGTACGGAGGACGGTGCTTGGCATAGTATGCAGCCAATGTCACGATGGCGGCGGTGCCCGAGGCATTGTCGTTGGCGCCGGCATAGAAGATTTTACGGCCCAGGTTGCCTATATGGTCATAATGCGCCGTGAACACATAGCAGCTGTCATGCCTTTGGCCCTCCACCTTGGCAATCACATTGAAGCACTCATAGTCTTTGAGGAATTTGTTGTCCACCTCCGCCCTGACGCTCTTCACACCCTCCATGGCCTCTGGTGTCACCCACAGAATGGGCTTGTCTACCACATAATGGCCATAGGCCTTGAAGAACTTGATGGGCGATTGCCATGTGTAGATGAGTCCTGCATTGGCGCATTCACCTGCTTTTTGCAGACGCGAGAACGCCTCCTTGTGACGATAGGTAAACCAGAATTCACAGGCCACCAAGCAGTTGGCGTTCTCAGGCTTGGCAAGGTCGGCAAACATGCGCTCGGCATCGAAGTTCAGCGTGTCGACATAATATACTGGGAATGTGCCGTGAATGCCGGGGGAATACTCGCGCATCGAGAAATCTACTCCGGCGCGGAGCTTCCTGCCATCGGCCCACATCTCCATCTGTCCGCAGAACGTGTTGATGTCCAACTTGAAAGGCTGGACGAGAACCACGTCCACTCCGGCTTTCATGAACTCCTTCTGTAGGAACTTCCCGGCTTTGTTGGCACCGTCCTTCGCATAACCACGCCCCTGATACTTGGCGGAGCTCAATGCCTTGATCAGCCGCTTGTAATGTGCCGTGTCCTGCCCTGTTGCTACCATACTGGCCAGAGACAGAAGAATCATTACCAAAGTCCTGTTCATATATCCTCCATTCGTTTTGTTCCTACTCTTGTCCATCTAATGACCACGGCGGCAACCATTGAGCCTGGCGAGGTGAATTCGGGCTGATGCCTTATCTCCTGGCCACTTTCTGCCCGTTGGCTATCACTACACCTTTGGCGTTGTTGTTGGCAGGCGTACCGTCGATATGGTAGATGAGCGCAGAACCTTCGTCCTGCTTGTCATTGGTGATGTTGATTACATTCGACATGCCGCCCGTCTTCTCGGCAAACTCGGCACGAGCCCTTGCCAACTGGCCGATGAAGCGCTCATGGTTACGGATCATCTGATAGAGCACGGAGCCTGCCATCCTGCCTGCATCGACGTCGCTTTGCCAGTGGTAGCCGGCGATGACGCGGCTCTGCCCGAACTCGTAGCCACGGGCGAGCAGACCTTCCATTGCCTTTGGAGAGGTGTTGATATCGGCTAACAGCAATGCCGAAGTCTAGCCAAGTACGGTGTGCCCTGAAGGATACGAGCCTTCAAAACGGTGCTTCTCTTCCTTCTCGGGAACGATGGTGCCATCATTGTAATAGGCGTAGGGGCGGGTGCGGTTGAAGTATGCCTTCGCATCAGAGTATATACTGTCGCACGAGGCGCAGACATCCTGCAGGATGCTGTAAATCTCGGGAGTGTCTTCCTTGGTGATCTCCAGTCCGAAGAGGCCGCTGAACTCCTCGATGATGGTTTCCATGCTATACACTGCGTCGCGCTGAGCCATGGCACAGCGGGCCTCGTCAAGACGCATCAGCTTTCCCCAGAGATACTGCGACTGGTCTGCCACGAACCTGGCCGACTCAAACTCCGGCGGGGCTGGCAGTATGTTTGCCATATTGGGCAATTGGGCCTTGGTAAAATATGCGTGTCCGTTCTTCTCGTCGCCTGCTGCCTGGACACCTACGATGCCGCAGAGCACAAAAGCCACGGCCAAAACAAATATCCTTCTCATCTTCTATTGTTCTTGCTTATACTTTAATAATGGCCTACTGAATGATTTGTACCTCGCCGGTCATCGCGCCTTCCTCATTCCGGCATACCTCCAGACCTGCTCCATATTGCTTGAGCAGGCCCATCACTTTGAGCGCGTCGGCACAGAGCGAGATGTTCAGGCGGATTCGGAATACTCTGCCTTTGTCTCCGAGAATTGGATAATAGAGTTCGGAATAGCCATTCGCATCCCAGCTATGCCTTTTCAGCAATAAGTCAAGGAAAGTTTTGATGCGTTCAGGTATACCTTGGCATTTCTCTGCCACGGCACAGGCGACAAGGAATTTTGGGGATTCTACTTTGACTGTCATCTCGCCATCTTTAATGGCTTGCTCAAGGGGCTTGTAACTGTTGACTGTTGTCATTGGTTCTTATTTGAGAGTTAAATCTAATACAATAATTGGCCTGAATTACATAATAAATTACAATCCAATATGCCTCCAAATCACTTTTAGTGTGGATTGAGGATAGTCTTGTTAGGATGAAAATCAGCTTAAGACCACAAATCGATTGCAAAGATAATGTTTTTAGTTCAAAAGGTCAAATGAATTGTATCCTTTTTGGCGAACGATGAATATGAATCCTCGCTTTTCAGAGTAAATAATTTAAGTTTTCTATAATTCTCCAGGGGTCTTCCCCTCAATCGGGAAGATAGTCGGTCGTGTAATGTATGACTCAATCATTTAATTTGGGATTTACTTTTGCTCATTGTTTTTCTTCCGAAAAAGACCACCTATCCTTTTCAATGAATTCCATCCTTTGTCATCGAAATAACAAAGTGCCAATACAAATACAGTGCCGAAAAGTGAGTTCATCGCATATTCTTCCAGTGGTTTTATTTCCCGGAATATTGCATCCAAACCACCACATATTATAAAATAACCCACATATAATATTAATGCCTTACGTATATATTGTCTCATCAGAATTTTTAAAAATCCCGATTTATCAATTGTTGCTTTCGAAAAAATGGGCACAAGAATAAAGCTTCTCAAAAGTTTTCGCTCTTCAGAAACTCTCGCAGCCCTAAGTGTGTAATTCCCTCATAGTCCCTCCGCGTCACCATAGGGGTCATTGAAATCACATATTTTGGATAGTCGTTTCTAATATTCCTCAAACGACCAAACTCCCGCTGCCGTGTCTCATCGTTCTCTATCAGATATGCCACTTGCACATACCGCGTGTCGTTGGGCTTCGTACACACAAAGTCTATCTCGCCCATTCTCAACTCTCCCACCTTCACCTCATAGCCCATTCTGATCAAGTGATGGTACACAACGTTCTCTATCACCTTCTCAATGTCGCCCTCACGGTCGCCACCAGCAATCAGATTCCGTAGTCCCAAGTCACCGAAGTACACCTTCTGGTTTGTTTCAAAAATCTTCTTCCCATGGATGTCATACCGCTTCACGGCATCCACCAGATAAGCCTCCGTGAAGTAACTCGTATAGTCCAGCACCACGTTAGATGACACGTCCAGACCCTCGCTTTTCATCTTCTTGCTGATGCCCGTTGCAGAGTTCTCTTTCCCTATCGTGTCTGCCAGAAACGTTATCAAATTGTTCAAAAATGGGATGTTCCTTATCTTGTGTCGCTCTATCACATCCTTCAGCATCACCGTGTTAAACACGCTCCGCAGATACTCCCACACCATCTCCTCATCCTCCAGGCCAATCACCCGCAGTCCTGGCAATCCGCCATACGACAGATATTTCTGCAGTGTCTCGTCGCTGTCCTCCTGGCTGTGGAACTTCATAAATTCCCCGTAGCTCAGTGGCAGCACCCTGATTTCCTCATACCGTCCACCTAACAGCGTACTCAGCTCACTGCTCAGCATCTTCGAATTGCTCCCCGTGATGATGATGTCCGTGTTCTCTTCCGTTCTAAAGCTTCTGATTGGCTTCTCCCAACCATCGATGTCCTGTATCTCGTCCACGAGGATAAAGTTGTGCTTTTCTGTGTCCATCCGCTCTTCGATGTAATCCCCCAGCTGGTCACCGTTCTCCAGGAAGCGGAACTGCCGCTTTTCCTTATCCACGTATATGATGTTCGCCTCCCCCTCATGCTGTCTCACGAAGTCCTTCAACACGAAACTCTTTCCCACGCGCCGCTGGCCCGTCAGCACTATCACGTTCTCCTTGCCAATCCAGTTCTCCACCTTCTTCAGATACCGTTCTCTACTGATTATTTCCATTGCCTATCATTAATTTTATTCACTTTTAAGACGCAAATATACAATTTTTATTGTTTACAAACAACAAATATAATATTTTTTTAATTTTTATTGTTCATACCTGTTAGTCTTTTGCCCCGACGGACGGGTGCCGAATGTGTGGCTAAGAACAAGAAACATTTTTTCTTAGTGTCATGCATTTCGTATTTTCAGACTTGATGGGTACTTTTATTTCCAAATAGGTCTTCATTGGAGAGAGATGTAATAAGATATGACAATTTAAGTTTCGCATTTGCTCAACTTCTTGTAGTTCAGGAGTTCAGGAGTTGCAGGAGTTCAGACAATAGCCCGAATTCACATCGTCAGGCTCAATGGT
>ONSV01000028.1 GCA_900320585.1 uncultured Prevotellaceae bacterium
GTTGTTTTGCGCCGAGAGCCTCACCTCGGTGCCCTCCTCATACATGCGTTTGCCATCGATGAAGGTTCCGGCAGGCTCCACGCTGACAAGGTTGGCCTGTGCCCCCTCAGTGAGGGTCAGGCCGAGCTGATAAGTGTTGACGTGCTCGAACGCCCCAATCAGCTCCGTATCGGCCGTAATGGTGAACGTATAGGGATTGTCCGTGGACACCACATTTCCATCAGCACTGGTCCATGCTTTGAAATGATAGCCGAAATTCTCTGTGGTCGACACGGTCACTTGGTCGCCCTCGTCAAAGGTGTCGGCATTGGGGGTGATGGTCACTTTACCCGCCTCTTCAGGTACCTGCACAACGAGTTTGCATTGTGTCACGTCCTGGATTGTTCCCTCCACAATGCCCTCGATGACAATATTACCGAATCCCACCTGCTTGGTGTTGCCCAGTGAATAAAGGTTGAGCCTCAGTCCGCAGAGGCCGTCGCTGGCAGATATTCCCGAGAGTTCCTGCGACCATTCGGTCTTGTTGGGAGTAGCATTGTTTCGCGCTGGGATGATGGCCTTGGCCAGACTGGTCGCCTGGCCGTCGCTGCTCACCCACGAGGCATCGACCTTGCCACCGTCGGTACCAAAGCGTGTGGTGACGAACGACACCTTCACGGGAGTGAACCGTAGTCCGTTTTTCGGAATGAACAGGAAGTCCACGGCATTGCCGTCGTTGGCACTGCCCTCGTTAGACACCACAGGCTGGAACTGCGTCTGTGACATCGACACACCGGTGATGATGAGGCCATCGCCATGGGTGGAATAGCTTGTTTTGAAATAGGAGTCGGCATTATCGGCAGGTCCGAACACCGCGGTTTGTCCTTCCGTGCCCTGGTCGAACGGGAAGGTGATGGTGACATGTTCATCGGAGACCACATCACTGAGGATTTTTGGCATTTGTGGAAGTCTCATACCAGACTCCACGCCCTGGGCTGCCTGAGCCATAGTCAGCAGGCTGCCACACAGAATGGTAAGAAGCAGACGTTTAATCATTTTATCAGTAGTTTGTTTTTCGGTTTATTTTAGTTAGCCCTCTCGCAAAAGGGCTGTAAAGATACACATTTACTTTGAGATTATCCTAAAATGACGAAGAAAAAATGATTTTCATATTTCCTGTCACCCAAAAGCTATGCCCTATTCTTTTGCAACCTGTGCTTGATGGTACGGATAGACTCTGGTGAAATACCCATAATCTGACTGACGACCTTGCTGTCTTTTCCCATCTCATTCAGTATGAGGAAAAACAGATTATGCAATGTAAGATGTTTGTATTCCTTTTCTATCGCCTCATACTCCTTGATATGCAGTGCCTTGTAATACTCTACAAAACAATGGAAATCGTCTTTGCTCCATGATACCGTGGGTTTGTTATCAAGGATGAAATCATAGAGTATTTTCCCCCGATTCAACACCGGAGAGGCATTCTCGACAATATCCGATATATTATTCCTCAGCACCTCTTTCTGCCTTTCGGCATTCATACAAGACGCCTCCAGTTCCTCATTTCTCCGGACTAAGTCATCTATTTGCCGGTTCTTCTCTGCCACCAGTTTATCCACATTCTCACCCGAAGACTGCAGTTGTTGAATCTGAACCGTATAGTCAGCTATCATCGACTGGTATTTGCTGATGTCATGCTCTGCCAACTGGCATTGGTCGTTGAGTTGCCTGATTTCGTTACTATATTGACCGATGAGCATTTGGTGCTTGGCCATCAACAACTTTGAACGATATCTTCGATACCTTACATATCCCACCAAGAGGAGTACGGCAAGAAGGAGGATGAGCGTCGCAATCATCCACCTCATCAGTTTGCTTTCATAGAGATGGGCGAGCGATTCCTCATCATATTTTTGCTGTAATTCCTGTATGGTGCGGTCTTTCAGGGTGGATGTCATGCTGTCCTTGATGGCATAGATACGGTTCATACGCTCACAGGCATCCTCCAGGTTGTTTTTGTGGTCCAAGTCGTATTGAAGCATGTTGAACATGATGACATCCTTTTGCCCGCCATCATCCAAAAGGGAGGCTTTCTGCCAAAGGCGATATGCTTTCTCCTTGTTGCCCTCCTTCACATAAACATCCGCAAGGTTCACCAAAGTACTGGCCACTTCCTGATGCGACAAAGACTCCTCATAGTATTTCCTGGCCCTCGACAAGTCGCCATTCTTGAAATACATCAATCCGATGCTGTTCAGGAAATGAGGGAGGTCCTGTCGATCAATGTCATCAAGCCTTGGGATGAGCTTTTTCGCATAATACGACAGGCTGTCGATCATCTCAAGGTTTTGGAAGGCATTGCTGAGGTTGAAGTAGGAGTAGGCCATCCATTTCTTGTTTCCGGCAAGCTGTGCGCAGTCAAGTGCTTTTCTGGCATAGTTCAACTGGAGGTTGTAGTTGCCACTCTGGTTGTTGATTTTGGCCATTGCCTCAGCAATTCGATACTGCAATCCCAGGTCATTGGTCTGGCCGGCAATATCCTCCGCCTTTTTATAGAATTGTATGGCCTGCGGGTTCTCATTTCTCTCATGAAGACATGACGCCTTGAAATAATAGGCCTCAGCAAGCTTTTCCAAGTCATCACTTTTCTCAAAATAGGAGATGGCCATGTCGATAACGGAATCGGTGGGCAGTGTGTTGTCTGTCAAGTAGCTGGTCTGCGCCAAGAGCAATTCGTAATGGGCCATGTCCTTCTCATTCTTAAACTGTGGGCTTACCGTCATTAGCTTTTGGTATGCCGAATCGTATTTTTCAGCGAAAACGAGGGAGTCGACCTCATCAAGCTTTCTGGATTCAGGGGCGGTGCCACATCCCAAGAAGAAAAGTGTGATTACAAAAAGAAAAGTCAATCTCATCTCCACGTATTGTTCTTCATTAAGTATTTGCAAAGATAGTGCAAGGTGAGAGAAAAGCAAAGCAAAACACGAAGTTTTTGCTTTCTTTTCCGAACCGCAGCCTATCATCGCCGCATAGCGGCAAAGTAGTGCAAGGTGAGAGAAAAGCAAAGCAAAACACGAAGTTTTTGCTTTCTTTTCCGAACCGCAGCCTATCATCGGCCGTTTTCCCACCTTTCCACCGTTACATTTTTTGTCAAATCTACTGATAAATTTAAAGTATATTGTTGAATATCAATAATTTATCTATAAAACAAAGTGTAACGCTCCATTGCAACATATTGTCTTATTACCATTGCATAGTAAACGGAAATATCTATATTTGCAAACATAAACGGTCACTGTATCAATCAAAGAGAGGAGAGACAATGATGAAAAGAGGAAAAAGGATATGCAACACCCTCAAGGAGGTGCGCTTGCAGGTGGCAAAGGCCAACGGCATTGAATATGCACCCACGGAGTGCCACCATAAGGGTGACTGCGCCGGCACCTGTCCGAAATGTGAGGCTGAGGTGCGCTGGCTCGAACAACAGCTGCGGCTGCGCCGACAACTGGGAAAGGCCGTGGCCGTGGTGGGCGTAAGCATGGGACTGGCCGCCCTGACGGCATGTAATCATAACAGATTTACAGACCGGACTGCTGGCGAGGTGGATATTGTCCCCGACACTGTGTCAGTAGAAAGCCAAACCGCCGGTTTCGTAGACATGTTTCCCGACACACTATCTGTGGGAAACCGAGTTGCCAAGCCCAATGGGACAGAACAGAACGAAGAACAAGGCACCCCTTCGGCTGTGAGCCAAGCTGTAGAACCTGTATATATAGATGACGTCACCGGTGAAGTCTTGCCAAGCCCTTCTTTCCCCGGTGGCCAGAGTGCTCTCATCAACTTTATGAATGAGAACAAAAAATATCCTGAGCAAGCGAGGAAAGACAGTATTGAAGGAAATGTGGTGGTTAGTTTCAATGTCGAATCAGATGGCACCATCACCAACGCACAAGTGGTCAAGAGCCTCCACCCCCTTCTCGACGCCGAAGCACTGCGGGTGGTCAACCTCATGCCCAAATGGGAGCCGGGTTCCCCAAGCCAATACAATCTTCCCATCTACTTCAAACTGAATTAATATCCCTCTTGAGAGAACACATCTGAGTTTCATCGTAGATAAAAAAAATAATGCCAAATAAATACAACTATGAGACAGTTTATCGTGTTTATGATTTTCCTCCTCATGCCATTGACCATTCAGGCACAAGGGGAACGTGAGATTATTCCAGTAGATTGGAAAGAAATGAAGAACGTGGCAGAGCAAGACCCTCAGCGGATAAAGGATCTTGTGACGAGATTGTCGGCAAACCAAATCGACACCACCATGACTTGGCAAGAGCGCATTTTGGCATTCTATGGACAATCATACCTCGAGTCGAATGATGATACGGGAGAGGGTATGATGGATTTGGACAAACTGATGAACGAGAAGAAATACGAAGAATGCCTTTCTGCCGCCAAGAAGGTGCTCAATAAGAACCCCTTAAGTTTGAAAGCACTTCATCATGCGGCTTTCTCAATAGGTTATATGGTGAAAGACTCAACCCATCATTATGATGTGACCATCAGAGAAGGACAAGTATATTACAACCGCATGAACAGGATTTTCAATACGATAGCCACTACGGGAGATGGGTCAAAAGAACATCCTTTTTATGTGACGTCGGTTTCCGACGAATATATGTTCATGCGATACTATCTGGACCTATGGGAAATATCCAAGCAATACGCGACAGAAAGTTGCGACATCATCGAATTGAAAGAGACAAGCAAATACTACTCCCAGGAACTGATTTACTTTGAAATCACCCGTGTGATGGAGCGGTGGAAGAGTATGTTTGAATAGCCTGTGATTATTAACTGTGGTAATGTCTGAACTTCTGTAACTCCTGAACTTCTGAAACTTATGAAAGCTTAAGAAGAGTAGGTATGCACGCTGGAGCCTTGGGCACTCGGCAGATAATTGATGCCCCACCAGCACATCTGGAGCAGGACGAAAGCAATGAGGAGCATCCATAGTGCCATCCTGCCACGGTGTGAGGGGATGCGGCGGTAGTGAACGTAGACGAGGTAGGCAAACCAGGTGATGGCCGCCCACGTCTCCTTCGGGTCCCACGACCAGTAGTGCCCCCAGGCCTCCTTGGCCCAGAGGGCCCCGAAGAGCATGCCGATAGTCATGAAGGCCAGGCCCACGTTGACGAGGTCGTCGCAGATGCCGAACTCCTCTTTCGAGGGTTGTTGCTTCTTGAAAAAGAGCAGGTAGAGCGCCATGACCGCTGAGGCACCGAGCAGGGCATAGGCAAACATATAGACGATGACATGGGGTGCGAACCACGGACTCTGCAGGGCTGGCATCAACGTCTTGGAGTGGATCTCGGGCTTGAGCAGGTTGACGCAGATGAAGACGAGCGCCAGGATGGTGGAGAACGTGAGAATCCACTTGTATTTCCACCGGCCATAGACGAGCAGTCCGGAGAGCGGCAGGAAGAAAGAATACCATAGGCGCGTCTCGCCCATGGTGCGCAGAGGCGGCCGCTCAAGAGCAATCCAGAAGAGGACGATGAAAGCGAAGAACACCGTCAGTCCGGCCATGGTAACGGCCACGGCCTGCTTGCGCCGGTCTCTCCATGCGAGCCATGCGCCTACCATCCACAGCAATACCGCCACGATGGCGAAATAGGGGAAATGTGTCCAGGTCATACGCTCTTCCTCCTCACTCCAAAAAGAAACATACTGATTGCCCCGGCTATCATCATCCAGATGCCGGTATAGACGAATGGCAGCCACGGGTCGCTCACCAGTTCGAGGATGCTCATGTTGCTCTTGGCGCCCATCTGCGTGTCGTAGCCATACTGGTAGATTTTCCATCCGTCAATGCTCACGGGCTGATTGACGTCGACCGTGGCAGAGATATTCTTTCCCGACTTGGTGAGAATCTGGATGTCGCTGGCAAACCGCTTGGGTGTGCGTTGCACCATCATCATGGAGTCGGCAGAGCGTTGTGGCTCCATCTCAGCAGGATATTCCTCAAGGATGAACTTCTTCAGTTGGAGGGCCACGGTAATCATCTTCAGCCGCTGCATGTCGGCATTGCCCAGCGTGGCTGTGACAAGAGCGATGAGAAGTCCGCAGTGGTTGAGGAAGAAAGGCACGTCGTGTCGCCACACCCATTTCTTTTTCCCCCTCAGTAGTCGAGACAAGCGGTTGAGGATGACCAAGGCGAGAATCAGTGCCATATAGGTGTAGATGAGCACGAAGGGCCAGAACGAGAGCATATCGTTGAGCCAGGTGCCATTCACCTGCTGCCGGGTAAGTCCCATGACGATGGTGAGCGCCACGACATAGACCAAGGTGGGCACGGCGGCATGGTAGGAGGCGAGGAAGCGGCAGAAATAGGATTTCGGCTGCAAGAAGAACAACAGGGCCGCAAGAAGGAGGAACCCCACCAGCACGATGAGGTTGGCAGGCCATGAGAAGGCATCCCACACCACCTGTCCGACAGTCAGCTCCAGCATCAGTCCGGCGCAGATGAGTCCGCCCCCAATCACGAATCCCTCTTGCATTCTCCAGGGTTTATTCCACATGATGAACTACGGATTTAGGCTTTTTATCTATTATCTACCTTAAATAACTCACAATCGGCGTTTTTATTATTTGATGAGTACTTACATCCAAAGAAAAAGGGCCAGCCTCCCGACCAGCCCTCTTTTATGTAAGCCTGTTCAGATTTCGATAAGCTTTCCATTTTTCTTGGCATCGTCAATCCATTTGGGCACGACGGTGTCGAGGAAGCGCTTTTTCTTGTCTTTCAGTTTAGCCATGTCGAGACCGATGGCTGCCTGAGCCTTCGCCTTCGAGGAGTAGTCGGGCACCGGGATGTCACCGGTATGGCCATGCTTTGCTGCCACCTTGGCGATGAGCAGGCGAGCCTGTTGGGCATAGTCGACGCTATGCGAGAGCAATCGGGTCACCTCCTGCGGTGCGTGGAAAGTAGCACCATGCGAAGCGATGGCATAATCCCAGCGCCACTGGCTCTTGCGCAGCAAGTCCTGTATGGGTTTCATCTCGGCGTCGGTGGCACCCTTGTCGATGAGGAACTTCGCCTCGAAGTGAGCGCGAGCCAGTTCCTGTTCGGCACGGTTGCGCACCTCGGTGCACTTTGCCTGGCGGTCGTAGACATTCTGCCTCAGCACCTCTGCATCCTGGCGGTGACAAGTCTGGCAGGTACGGTCGATATTTGCCAGCGGCGACATGATGTGATGGTCGCTGAACTTCACGCCACCCTCGCTTTTGTAAGGCATGTGGCAGTCGGCGCATGACACGCCTCGCTGAGCGTGGATGCCCTGGAGTGCAATCTCGTAACCTGGGTGCTGAGCCTTGAGGATAGGCGTTTTCGACAGCGGGTGGATATAGTCATAAAAACCGATGGAGTCGTAATATTCCTCGGCGGCCTCGCAAGTCATGCCCTTATCCTGCGGGAACATCAGGTAGTTGGCCTTTCCGGGGTTCTTCGGGTCATCGGGCTTGATGAAGTAGTATTCGGTGTGGCACTGTGCGCAGACCAGTGAGCGCATCTCCTGGTGGCTTGCCTTGCGCACATCTCTGCCTGCACGAGCCCATGCCTCGTAGAGGGCGGGGCGAGCAGGACGCAGGTCCATTGTACGGGCATCGTGGCAGTCGGAGCATCCCACGGTATTCACCATCTCGGCGCCCAGTTCGCTCCATTTCTTGGCGTAGTAGTTGCCCGGGGCGAAGACAGATTTTGAATCGCTGAGTTCGCGCATCATCCGCGGCACATCGGGTCCCTTGCAAGTCCAGCACGTAGCGGGTTGCATGTCAGCATCTCCGTCGATACCGGGGTTGCCTGTACGCAGGATTTTCCTCAGGTCTTCCAAACAATGTTTGTGTCCTCTCGGCGTGTTGTAGTGGCGCGAGAAGGCGTAGCCTGCCCACAACACCACCATCTCGGGACGTGCTTCGAGCACGTCGACCTCCTGTGAGGAGTTGTACTTCGACACGAACGAGGTGTCTTCGGTCATCGCCCATGTCTCGTACTCACGGGGATAGTCGGCCTTGAACTTCTCGTTTTGTGCTACGATGGAGTCGGTGAACTCAGTGCGCTTGTTGTTGAAGACGCTGGCCACCTCGGCCCTGCGCTCCATGAGCGAGGAGACGAGCAGTCCCAACAAGAACACGGCAACCATGGCGCCTCCGAAGAGCGCCCATCCTTGCCATTTTTTCAATTGTTTTGCCATAATATATATGTTTTTTGTGTTTTGCGAATTGTTTTCTATTGCCCTATTTCATGAGTTGCTGGAGCCATTCGGGCACCGGACTGGGAGGCAGGGGCACCTGGCTTTCGGCGTTGGGAGTAGACGAGAGGGAGTTCATACCACCATGAGGCACGCTGCGATGGCAGTCCCAACAGGCCTTGCCCTCATCTTTTTTGGCCAGCATGTAGTCGATGCGGCCAGTCTTTACAAACTCCTGATTGAGTTGGGTGTGACAACGGATGCAGTTGTCCATGATCACCTCGGCACTGGCATCCTCGGCCATGATGGCCTGGCGCTCGCTGTGGGTAACGAAATAGGCCACATGCTTCATTCCGTCCATGGCCTTGAACCCATATTTCATGGCAAGGTTCTGATGGGGCACATGGCAGTCGTTACAAGTGGCGCCATTCGACTTGTCGTCGATACGTCCATGACTGGAATGGCTCCATGATGCATAGTAGGGTGACATGATATGACAGTTGACGCATGCTGCGGGGTCGTCGCCCAAATAGGTGTGTGCACGGAGCAGGTAGAGGAACAGTCCTCCAAGTCCGAGGAACGCACCACCCAAGAGGAGCAATCCCACTTTGTGTCGGTATGACAACTTATCGGTGAATCGGCGTATGAATTTCAACATAGGATAAGATAAAGTGCCCAAAAGTAGAAATCTTTCCTCATTAATAAGGATAACAAATGTTACCCCAATGGTTTAAATATTGTTAAATCTATGTTGATTTGTATAAATCTTCCCTACATTTGTGCTAACGGAGCTTTTTCCACCATATCATTGTCTTCAGAGATTGGTGCAATGCTCAAACAAACATGAACGCTATGGATATCGACACACTGAACGGACTGAAAGCCTGTCCATTTTTCAAGGGACTTACAGAAAATGAAATCATAGACCTAATGCACCAGGTGCAATACCGGGTTCAAGAGTATAAGAAGAGTGATGTGTTTGCGCTGGCCGGCGATCCCTGCCGCCATGCCAACATCGTGGTGAGTGGCGAGATGTCGGCCAAGCTCATCAGTCCCTCTGGACGTGTTGTTCGCATGGACCTACACCATTCGGGGCAGCTACTTGCTCCCGCCTTTCTATTCGCCAAAGATGGGCATTACCCTGTAACGATAGAGGCTGAACAGACCTCCAGGGTGCTACGGATAGCCTCGGCCGACGTTCAGGTGCTGCTCGAGAGAGAGCCTCGCACCGCGATGAATCTTGTAGGCATCCTGTCGAACAACATCTCCTTCCTCACGAAGAAGGTGAGCTTGCTTTCGATGACCGTCCGTGAGAAAGTGGGCAGCTACATCAACAACGAAATAAAACGACAAGGCACCAGCAACATCGTGGTAACCTTGTCGAGACAGCAACTGGCCGATGAGTTGGGCATCCAGAAATACTCTCTACTGCGCTGCCTGCATGAGTTGCAGGAGGAAGGCGTCATCCGCATCGATGGCAAGCATATTGATGTTGACGCCCCCAGCCTGCTATAGGTTTATTCCACTTAACGGTTGACGCTCCGCATGAAGTCGGCCTCGACGATGCGCAGGTCGAGTTTTCCCTTCTGGCTCTTCACGCGGTCGAGTTCTCCGGCATTGCCGCCAGCCAGTTCCTTGGTATCGCCAAAGAGGTTGGAGTCTTGTACGGGCGCCACCATCTTGATGGTGTATTTCGCTGCCGCTACGGGCTTATAGATATGCAGGTGCACATAGCCCAGCGAGGCCGGCGTGATGCCCTCCCAAATCTTTTTCTGTCCTTTGGCGGTATGGGCGAATATGGCCAATGGATAGCATTTGTTGCGCCATCCCGTGAGCTTGAGCGTGATCTCGTCGACGGGAGCCTGCTCGGCCAAGGTATAGGTGATGCTCGCATTTCCCGGTTCTCCGTCGCTTTTCCATTCCGTGAGCTCATTGTCATCATACGAGAAGGAAGGCTTGTTGCCGGCATCGGCAGCAGTAGGTGTCTCCGCCCCCACGATGGCAACGGTGGTCTTGCTGTCGGTATAAGAGGGAGTGGCTGGTGTCTCGCCCCGTGTCAGTCGGCAGGGAAGAGTCTGTGCCGGCAGGTAATGGCAGGCATCAAGCGTATGGGTGGGGATGGTGACCTTCTCTACCCGTCCGAGGCCCTCGATGTGGGCATAGACGTTGATGTCGCCGGCATTCACCGTGCTCTGCACGAGTACCCGAGCCACGCCACACTCCACGGGCAATGAGCGAGCGCCCACATAGTTGTCGGAGATGTTCTCGGTGGCAGCGGCATCAAGCAGCGACTTGTCGCGGTTCTCGTCGGGCCGCTGATACTGGGCGTTGTCGCGCGTGGCGAGTCCCCCAATCCATTTTCCCTCACCCGTGAGGGTGAAATGCACCATGCTATTGTCGAGCGGACAGCGCCGCCCGTCCTTGTCCACCACCTCTACCTGCACCATTGCCATATCGGCACCGTCGGCTTTCATCCCCTCGGGATTGCTGATGACGGTGAGCTGCAGGTGATGGGGCTTTCCGGCTGTCGTGACCGCATAGCGGCTGCCATTATTGGCCACCGCCTCCAGGGTACCGGGCTCGAAGGTCACGTTCTCGAAGGTATGCAGATAGCGCATGCTCTGCTTGCCCTTGCCCAGGGAACGGCCATTGAGCAGCAGTTCCACCTCGTCGGCATTCGACACCACCAGCACATCCTTCACCGTTCTCTCGGCATAGTTCCAATGTCCGATGATATAGGTGCGTGGCTGTTCGTCGTCCACCCATCCCGTCCACATCACCTGATGGGTGTAGAACGCGTCTTTGGGGATACGCATGGGATCGACGACACCGCTCATGCGGTAGTTGGACTCGCCACGGTGGTGGGTATTGGTGTCGCTGAACACGATTTTCACGCCACCGCTGCTCACGCGCCGTCCGGTGCCTGGCCGCTCGAGCCAGTACTCATACCAACGGCGCACCATCTCGACGGCAAAGCGGTCCATATTGTGGTTGTAGTCGGTGGCCGGCTTGCCCCGGTAGAGCGGTCCATCGCCCTCCTTGTGGAAGGGATAGCTCTGCTCGTCCCAGTACTTGCGCAGTCCCTCGTCGCGGCAGTATTCCATGGCCCACATGGGGTGCTTGCCCGACTTGTTGATATAGAGCATCTCGCCACCATACTCCGCCTCGTCGATGTCGAGCATCTCGCGCGAGCCGATGGCCCTGCCACCGCAGGGGTCGTAGGTGTCGCGGATGGCCTTGAGCTCGAGCATGTGCTCACGGCTGATGCTCTCGTTGCCACCCTCGTAGAATAGGATGCTGGGGTTGTTGCGGTTGTAGATAATGGCGTCGCGCATGAGTTGGGTGCGCTGGGTCCACCGTGGTCCCTCCACATCTTTCTCGGCGTCGCCGGCAGGCATGGCCTGTGGCAGTCCCACCCGGTCGCACGACTCCACATCCTGTTTCCAAGGCGTGACGTGCATCCATCTTACCATGTTGGCTCCCGACTCCACCATCAAGCCATTGGAGTAGTCGCTCAGCCAAGCGGGCACGCTCAGTCCGGTTCCCGGCCATTCGTTCGACGTGCGCTGGGCGTAGCCATGCACCATCATCACGCGGTCGTTGAGCCAGATCTTGCCCTCACCGAAATGGGTTTTACGGAATCCCGTGCGTGTGACCACCTCGTCGTTCTGGGCGCCGAGCGACATCGGAGCCTTGTCGGCCTCACCCTCTGCCAGGTATGTCTTCACGGTATAGAGATAGCCATATCCCCACGACCAGAAATGCAGGCCGTTGTGCTTTCGCTGTATGCTGACTGTGCGAGTCTCGCCGGGCTGCAGTGTGACAGGTTCGCCGGGGATGATGCAAGACACCATATTGTCGGCGTTGATGACCTTGGCGAAGAGGCGGAAGGTGCGTGGCTTGCTGTCCTCGTTGCGCACCTGCGACTCCACATGGATCACGGCTTCACGGCCGGTGATGTTGAAGTCGGTGGCGTAAACATAAGTTCCTGTGGTGCCGAGGTTGCTATAGAGCGGCAAAGTCTGGTAAAGTTTGCCGGCGAGGTGCAGGTAGACGTTCTTTGGCAGTCCGCCGTAGTTGGCATTGAAGTTGCGGTCGTTCCACTGGTATCGGCTGTCGAGCACTCGGTCGCGGTAGGTCCAACTGTTGTCGCAGCGCACCGCGATGACGTTGTCGCCCTCCTTGACATAAGGAGTGAGGTCGAAGCCGAAGGCCATCACGCCGTTGTCGGAGAAGCCCACCTTCTGGCCGTTGAGCCATACGTCGGCTCCCTGTCGTGCCCCTTCAAACTCGATGAACACCTTGCCCTGCACCTCTTCCTGCGAGAGGGAGAAGTGCTTGCGGTACCACACGATGGTATCGGTGAGATGGATGATATCCTTGCGGAAGGCCTCATCACCATTGAAGGCATGGGGCAGTGTGACCTGCTGCCAGGCGTGGTCGTCGAAAGAGGGGTCCTCGGCCTGCTGGAAGTCGCCGACCTGTAGCAACCATTGGGCGTTGAAGTTGATTTTCTGTCGTTGTGCTGCATGGCCAGCGAGTGAAGCCATGGCCAGCAATAGGATTGCAAGTAGTTTGTTCATCGGTAAAAAGTTTGTTTCGAGTGCGAAAATAATGAAAAAAACGATTTACCTACTACAAAAATTGACAAAAAAGCCCTATTTCAGCATTTCTGTCATATTTGAACTCCTTTCAACTTGCTAAAGATGGTCTGTCATTTCTATTTCCGTCCCATCTTCCGACTCCTCGACCATGGAGAAATTGTAGTAGAGATAGCCTAGGATGGCCACGAGGATGGCGAAGATAACGGCCTTGATCAGGCATCCTGCCACTTTCTTGATGATGAGGAAAGCCACGATGACCGCCACGATGGCAAAAATGACATAGGTAAGGTCGGTGGAGGTGATATTAAGATCCATTTTTATAGTTTTTACGGGTGATTGCTATTTGAACAAACTCCTGAATGCCGTGGGGACGGGAGTCTCGAACTCCATCCGCTCACGGGTGACGGGATGGTAGAAACAAAGCAGGAAGGCATGCAGGCACAGGCGGTGGAGGGGGTCGTCGCCGTTGCCATATTTCACATCGCCACAGACGGGATGCCCCATGTCGGCAGCATGCACGCGAATCTGGTTTTTCCTTCCTGTCTCCAACTTGAACTCCACAAGCGAGTGGGAGGTGGTGCGGTTGAGCGTATGGAAATGGGTGATGGCATATTTGCCCCCATTATCCACTGGTGATGAATAGGTGACATAGGCCTTGTTGTCCTTGAGCCAGTTGGCGATGGTACCGCCATCCTCCTCCATCTCTCCCGACACGACAGCCACATAGCGGCGGTCGTACACAATCTGGTGCCACTCATGCTCCAGGCGCTGCTCGGTCTCCATGTCTTTGGCATACACCATCAGTCCGCTGGTGTCGCGGTCGAGCCGGTGCACCACATGGGCGGTGCAATGCTGGCGCGTCTTGCGGAAATAGTCGTCGAGCACGGCCTTCACATTGAGCGAGCTATGACCGGCGGCCATCGAGAGGATGCCCGCAGCCTTCTCGACCACCACCAGGTAGCGGTCCTCATAGACCAGCTTCACGAAGCGGTTCTTGAAGGAGTCGTTGCGTTTCGACTTGCTCACGGCCACCTTCATTCCGGGTTTCAGGGGGAAGTCGAACTGTGTGACGTTCTTGCCGTCGACCTTGATGCCACGGCCTTGGAGCGTGGCCTTGATTTTCGTCCTACTCTGACCAGTAATCGTCTGCAGGAGGAACTCCAGAAGGGGTGCCTCACGGTCGACTACATAAATGTCGTATTCGGGTGCTTTGTTGTAATTGCTCTTCATCTTGAATGCAAAGGTACGATTTAGTGAGTGAAAACACAAATTTTATTTGATGTTTTCCGAACGGAGCACGTTCGACCGAAGGACAAAGTTAGTGCAAACCGAGCGGAATAGGAAACAAAACACGAAGTTTTTGTTTCTATGCCCGAGGTGAAGCCTAATTTCGACCAGAGGTCAAAGTTAGTGCAAACCGAGCGGAATACGAAATAGGGGGCATCTCGTTCCTATCGTTGACTCAACTAAATAGAAGGACAAAATCCATCAGAAATTCAGCCATTTTCGATATTTTTTTTGAAAATGGCTGATTTTCTGCTCTAATTTATAGATTCTTTTTATATCTTTGCAACGTACTTCTCGGCTATTCGAAGACAAAAAGAAGAAAGCACTCAAAATACACGATTTATGGCAAACAAAAATATAATAGGCAGAGATGAGGAAATCAAGAAGTTGGAAAAAATCTTGAAATCTCCCAAGTCGGAGTTCGTGGCCATCTACGGTCGCAGACGAGTAGGCAAGTCATTTCTTGTAGAAGAGGTGTATAAGGGCAAAATTGCATTTCGTGCCATCGGTTCCTATATCAAAAATAAGGATGCAAAATCCTATAGGCAAACGCAACTTGACCACTTCTACGAGAGTCTTCTTGACAGCGGTATGCCTGATGACACACCTCATCCTACCAATTGGCGCGAAGCATTCAGACTGCTCAGGAAAAGCCTGGAAAAAGTACAGGCAAGGCGACGTGTTGTGTTCCTCGATGAATTACCATGGCTTGCTGGTCCTCAATCATCGGAAATGATTATGGAATTAGGGTATTTCTGGAACTCATGGGCAGACCGCCAACGCAACATCGTTCTTGTAGTGTGCGGCTCAGCCACCAGTTGGATGCTCGACAACGTCATCCGTGACTACGGAGGACTTCATGGCCGTCTTACAGGAACCATCCGTCTGCTTCCTTTCACGCTTAATGAGTGCGAAGCTTATTTCAAGAGTCACGGATTCCATCTTTCACGTTACGAGATTGCCGTTGCTTATATGGCTTTCGGCGGCATTCCTTATTATCTCGACCGCATCGACAATGAGAAGAATCTGTCAGAAAACATCGATGATTTCTTCTTCAAGGACGAGCGAATCAACCAAGAGTTCAAGGATGTTTATGCAGGTCTTTATGCTACATCAGAAAGATATGTTGATATTGTCAAAGCACTTGGGACCAAGTTCTATGGCATGACACGCAGCGAACTGGCAGAAGCCGTCGACATAGAACTAGGCGGAAGCTTCAGTAAGATTCTTGACAACCTGCATGAATCAGGCATTATACGAGAATACCCTCGATATGGCAAGGGGCGCGTAGAGACCGTTTATCAGTTGAAAGATTTCTTTTCCATGTTTTACCTTCATTTCATTTATCTCAAAGGTACGGATGCCGGCAATTGGCGTTCTATCCAGCGAACGCCTTCTTTCTATGCTTGGGCAGGAAACACCTTTGAAATCCTCTGCATAGAACATCTTAAACAAATGAAAGACAAGCTGCGTATCGCTACCATCAGTCGCAACTATTGCTGGCGGGGAGCCACACCAAGTGGCAACACTTGCCAAATAGACCTTGTGTTGGAATGGAAAGGTGAGCGCACCGACTACATTTGCGAAATGAAGTTCAGTGAACACGAATTTACCATAGACAAACAATATGAAAAAGAGCTTGGCAACAAGATTGAGGCTTTTCTAAATAGCAAGCAGCATACAAAGACACATTCCATACAGTTGGTTATGGTTACCACAAACGGCATTACCACAAACACCCGTGCCAATGATGTAAACCAGCAAATCACTTTGGATGATTTGTTTTGTTGAATAAGAACAAGAACAACCCTGCAAACTCAAATAAATTTGGTTTTTCTCTCGCTTAATCGTAACTTTGGCCTGCGGCCGAAGGTACTCACTCTCGGAAAAACCCAAATAAATTTGGTTTTTCTCTCGCTTAATCGCCTTTGGCCTGCGGCCGAAGGTACTCACTCTCGGAAAAACCCAAATAAATTTGGTTTTTCTCTCGCTTAATCGTACCTTTGCAGGCGGAAAGGGAAATTGGCATTTCCCGATTCCCATTTATCACATATTCGAAACAACAAAACAAGCATGATTACTGTCACCAACCTTGCCATACAGTTTGGCAAGCGAACACTTTACAAAGATGTGAACATCAAGTTCACAGCTGGCAATATCTATGGCGTGATCGGTGCCAACGGTGCCGGCAAGTCGACCTTGCTCAAGGCCATCAGTGGTGAACTGGAGCCCAACAAGGGCACTGTGGAACTTGCTCCGGGCGAGCGCCTCTCCGTGCTCGATCAGGACCATTTCAAATTCGACGAGTTCACGGTGCTCGACACCGTGATGATGGGGCACCAGCCTCTCTGGGAGAACATGAAGGAGCGTGAGGCCCTCTATATGAAACCCGACTTCAACGACGAGGACGGCAACCGCGTGGCCGAGCTCGAGGAGCGTTTTGCCGAGATGGACGGCTGGAACGCCGAGAGCGACGCTGCCATGCTGCTCTCCAACTTGGGCATCAAGGAAGCATTGCACCATAAACTCATGAGCGAGCTCTCGGGTAACGAGAAAGTGCGCGTGATGCTCGCCAAGGCCCTTTTCGGCCATCCCGACAACCTGCTGCTCGACGAGCCCACCAACGATCTTGACCTCGACACCGTGCAGTGGCTGGAAGAGTATCTGAGCAACGTGGAGCAGACCGTGCTCGTGGTGAGCCACGACCGCCACTTCCTCGATGCCGTGAGCACACAGACCGTGGACATCGACTTCGGCAAGGTGACCGTCTTCGCTGGCAACTACTCATTCTGGTACCAGAGTTCGCAGCTCGCCCTTCGTCAGGCCCAGAACCAGCGCCAGAAGGCCGAGGAGAAGCGCAAGGAACTGGAAGAGTTCATCCGCCGTTTCTCTGCCAACGTGGCCAAGAGCAAGCAGACCACCAGCCGCAAGAAGATGCTCGAGAAGCTCAATGTGGACGAGATTCGTCCCTCGTCGCGCAAATACCCCGGCATCCTCTTCCAGATGGAGCGCGAGCCTGGCAACCAGATACTCGAGGTGGAAGGCCTGAAGGCTGTCGATACCGACGGCACCGTGCTCTTCGACAACGTGAGCTTTAACATCGAGAAAGGCCAGAAGACCGTGTTCCTGAGCCACAATCCCAAGGCGATGACCGCCCTCTTCGAGATTATCAACGGCAACCGCCAGGCCGACGGCGGCACCTACAAATGGGGCATCACCATCACCACCGCCTACCTGCCCCTCGACAACACCGAGTTCTTCAAGAGCGACCTCAACCTGGTGGACTGGCTCAGCCAGTTTGGCACTGGCAATGAGGTGATGATGAAGGGCTACCTGGGCCGCATGCTCTTCAAGCAAGAGGAAGTGGAGAAGAAAGTGAACGTGCTCAGCGGAGGCGAGAAGATGAGATGTATGATAGCCAGGATGCAGCTCAAGAACGCCAACTGCCTGATTCTGGACACCCCCACCAACCATCTGGACCTGGAGAGTATCCAGGCATTCAACAACAACCTGGTGACCTTCAAGGGCAACATCCTCTTCTCCAGCCACGACCATGAGTTCATCCAGACTGTGGCCGACCGCATTATTGAGCTTACGCCCAACGGCACCATTGACAAACTGATGCAATACGACGACTACATCTACGATGATGCCATCAAGGCACAGAAAGAGAAGATGTATGGCGTGCAATAACGCATAATCGCCAAGAAACAGCAAGGCTTGCCATGCCCCAGACGAGTTTGGCAAGCTTTTTGCTGTAATTAGGGCAGAACAAATAAAACCAAAAACATGAGCAAAGACAAAGAAAACATAAACGAGGAGATTCAGGAAGAGGTGAATGGCACCCCTGAGACTGAATCTGAAGTTGAAGAGACCCCAGAGGGCACCCAAGCCCCTGAAGAGAAAGCAGAGACCGCCGAAAAGGAGAAAGACCCCCTGGAGGAGGCGCAGGCCAAGATTGCCGAACTCAACGACGCCTTGCTACGCAAGATGGCCGAGTTTGAGAACTACCGCAAGCGCACGGTGAAGGAGAAAGCCGAGCTGATACTCAACGGCGGCGAGAAGACCGTGACCAAGATCCTGCCGGTGATCGACGACATGGAGCGCGCCATTGAGAACGGCAAGAAGACCGACGATGTGGAAACCCTTCGCGAGGGTATGGACTTGATTTACAAGAAGTTCATCACCATACTCGAAGGTATGGGCGTGAAGCGTATAGACACCGATGGTCAGGACTTCGACACCGACTACCACGAGGCCATAGCCATGATTCCCGGAATGGGCGACGACAAGAAAGGCAAGGTGATAGACTGCGTTCAGACTGGATACACGATGAACGACAAGGTGATCCGCTTTGCCAAAGTGGCAGTTGGGCAATGACTCCGAGAAATGACTGATTGACAATTCACAAATAAAAACAATACAACAACACAGGCTGCCTGATGTGTATCAGGCTCCCGGTGTTCGAACAAAGAGATGGCAAACAAGAGAGACTACTACGAGGTGCTGGGCGTAGACAAGAATGCCAGCGAGGAAGAGATCAAGAAAGCCTATCGCAAGATAGCCATCAAATACCATCCCGACCGCAACCCCGACAACAAGGAGGCCGAGGAGAAGTTCAAGGAGGCCGCCGAGGCCTACGATGTGCTCCACGACCCACAGAAACGCCAGCAATACGACCAGTTTGGCTTTGATGCTCCGGGCGGCTTTGGCGGTTTCAGCGGTGGTGGATTCTCCATGGACGATATCTTCGACATGTTTGGCGGCATTTTTGGTGGCCGCGGAGGTTTCGGAGGTTTCGGTGGAGGGCGGCAGCGCGCGCAGTACCGAGGCAGTGACCTCAGGCTGAAGGTGAGGCTCAACCTCCAGGAGATTTCGACCGGAGTGACCAAGAAGTTCCGCGTGAAGAAAGACATCGTATGCTCGCATTGCCACGGCACGGGTGCCGAGGCCGGTACCCAGCCCGAGACCTGTCCCACCTGTCACGGCACAGGCTATACGGTGCAGACGAAGCAAACCATCTTTGGCGTGATGCAGACGCAGGGCAGTTGTCCCACCTGTCACGGCGAAGGCCAGATTATCAAGAACCGCTGCAAGGAATGTGGTGGCGACGGCATCGTGAAAGGCGAGGAGGTGGTTGAGGTGAAGATACCCGCCGGCGTTGCCGACGGCATGGTACTTACCATGCAGGGCAAAGGCAATGCCGGTCCGCACAACGGCATCCCCGGCGACATCCAGGTCTTCATCAGCGAGGAAGACAACGACACTTTCATCCGTCAGGACAACGACTTGATATACAACCTGTTGCTCGACTTCCCAACCGCCGCGCTCGGTGGCGAGGTGAAGATACCCACCATCGAGGGCACCAAACTGAAGATCAACCTGGAGCCCGGCATCCAGCCTGGCACCACGAAGCGTCTGCGCGGCAAGGGACTGCCCGCTGTCCAGGGCTATGGCCATGGCAATGGCGACATCATCGTCAACATCAGCGTCTATGTGCCCAAGACCCTCTCGCATAGCGAGAAGGAAATGCTGGAGAAGATGAAAAACAGCGACAACTTCAAGAGCGACGTCAGCACCAAGAAGAGCATCTTCCAGAAATTCAAGAATTATTTCAATTAAGCGGCACACCCTTGCGCCGCACAGCGCCGCACGGAGATGAATTACCAAGAGACCGTCGAATACCTCTTTAACAGCACCCCAGTCTTCGAGAAGATTGGGGCTGGTGCTTATAAGGAGGGCCTGGCCAACACCCATGCCCTCGACGAGCGTCTTGGCCATCCCCACCAGCGGTTCAAGACCATCCATGTGGCGGGAACCAACGGAAAGGGCTCAGTATCGCACACCCTCGCCGCCATCCTGCAGGCGGCAGGCTACAAGGTGGGGCTCTACACCTCCCCCCACCTGATGGACTTCCGCGAGCGCATCAGGGTGAACGGCATTTGTGTGGACGAGCAGTTCGTCATCGACTTTGTGGCCCGTCACCGTTCCTTCTTCGAGCCCCTCCACCCCTCATTCTTCGAGCTCACCACCGCCATGGCTTTCGACTACTTCGCCCAGGAGCGAGTAGACATCGCCGTGATAGAGGTGGGACTTGGCGGCCGGCTCGACTGCACCAACATCATCACACCGCTGGTGTCGGTCATCACCAATATCAGCAAAGACCACACCCAGTTCCTGGGCGACACCATCGCCCAGATTGCCCAGGAGAAGGCAGGCATCATCAAGCGGGGCATACCAGTGGTTATCGGCGAGGCCAACGACATCACACGGCCAGTGTTCACCCGTCAGGCCGAAGCCAAAGACGCCCCTATCGTGTTTGCGGAGGACGAGCGCTGGATAGTCTCAGCCCTACCCACCCCCGATGGCGGGATCAACTATACCGACCGCCACGGCCATACATTCCACGGCCAGCTTGGCGGACTCTACCAAACGAAGAACACCAACACCGTGCTCGCCGCTGTCGACTTGTTGCGGCGCCAAGGCATTGTCATTGACGCTGATGACATTGACCAAGGCATGGCCACGGCCGCCAGCGCCACGGGCCTGATGGGCCGCTGGCAAATCATCGGCCACTTTCCCACCGTGGTGTGCGACACCGGCCATAACGTAGGCGGGTGGCAATATATCACCCAGCAACTGGCCATACAGGCCTACCAGCGCCTGAACATCGTCTTCGGCATGGTCGACGACAAAGACATCCAGACCGTATTGGGGATGTTACCCCGACAAGCCACCTACTACTTCACCCAAGCATCGAGCAAGAGAGCCATCCCGCATGAGCGAGTGCTGGCCCTTGGCAACGCTCTTGGCCTGGAGGGCACATCCTACCCTACCGTGGCTGATGCCTATGAGGCCGCCCTCGCCCAGGCCCATGCCGACGATTTCGTCTTTGTGGGCGGCAGCAGCTATGTGGTGGCCGATTTGCTCACCTATCTGCATGCCACCGGCCAGAGTTAGCAACCAAGTAAAAACACGAATCACGCCATCGGCGAATTGCCGTCGTCCACCTTAATTGTTTTTAACAATTCAGAATCCTTACTTTTTTTAGGTTTCTTTTGTTTCTCTCGCGATTTTTTAGTTATTTTGCAGACTACATCCGCAGAGGATGCCGTTTCACGCAATGTGAACCATAGTCAGTCTCATCAAACTAAAAACCATATATTATGAGCACAAAGGAAACAGAAAATCTCTGTGGCCTGAAACGGGAAAACTTTCAGACCACCATCAATGGGAAAAACACTGATTTGTTTATACTCAAAAACAGCCTTGGCAACGAGGTAGCCATTACCAACTATGGCGGTGCCATAGTAGGCATCATGGTACCCGACCGGGACGGCAAATTGGCCAATGTCATCCAAAGTTATAACAGTGTCCATGACGCCATCAACGCATCACAACCTTATTTGTCGACCCTCATCGGGCGTTTTGGCAACCGCATCTGCCGCGGTCAGTTCCGCCTGCGCGGCAAAGACTACCAGTTGGCCATCAACAATGGTCCCAATGCCCTCCATGGCGGTCCGAAGGGCTTCCACGCCCGTGTGTGGGACGCCGTCCAGATGAACGACCAGTCACTGGTGCTCGAGCTCATCTCGGCCTATGGCGAGGAAGGCTACACTGGTGAGGTGAAGGTGACAGTGGTCTATACCTGGACCAATGAGAATGAGTTGATGATCGAATACCTGGCCACGACGAACAAGATGACCATCATCAACCTGACAAACCACGGCTTCTTCAGCCTGGCCGGCATCGCCGACCCCACTCCCACCATCGAGGACCTGGTGTGCGAGATCAATGCCGACTACTATCTGCCCATCGACGAGACATCCATCCCCACTGGCGAGATTCGCTTTGTGAAGGACACACCTTTCGACTTCCGCACACCGAAACCCGTAGGCCAGGACATCGATGCCGACAACGAGCAAATCCGCAACGGCTCGGGCTACGACCACTGCTATGTGCTCAACAAGCGTGAGGAAGGCGAGCTGAGTTTTGCCGCCCGCATCTACGAGCCCAAGAGCGGCCGTACGATGGACGTCTACACCACCGAGCCTGGCGTTCAACTCTACACCGACAACTTCGGTGAAGGCGAGAAGGGCCAGAATGGTGCCACCTTCCCCCGTCGCAGCAGCATCTGCTTCGAGGCACAGCATTTCCCCGATACTCCCAACCATCCTTATTTCCCCTCTGTGGTGCTCAAGCCCGGTCGCCGCTACAAGCAGAAGACCATCTACCAATTTGGTGTGAGGAAATAACGACGAGTTATCATATGGCTGTTGGACATTCACGACGTGATGCAATGTCCAACAGCCATCAGGTTATTCTATAGATAAATCTATATCTTAAAAAAATAATGAGCAAACAACAACAAAATGGAAGTGTCATCGCCATTGTCACGATGTTCTTCCTCTATGCAATGATTTCCTTTGTGACGAACCTTGGCGCGCCCATCGGCGTCATTTGGAAAAACCAGCCCGAGATTGGTGGCAGCAACGTGCTTGGCATCATGGGTAACTTCATGAACTTCTTCGCCTATCTCTTCATGGGTATCCCCGCAGGAAAGATGCTGACCAAGGTGGGCTACAAGAAAACAGCCCTCATCGGCATCGCCGTGGGCTTCTTCGGAGTTCTCATCCAATATCTTTCAGGTTTCTCGGGCGGTATTCCCGGATTCTGCATCTATCTCCTTGGTGCATTCATCTCAGGTTTCTCGGTATGTATCCTCAACACCGTGGTCAACCCGATGCTCAACCTGCTCGGTGGCGGCGGCAACCGTGGCAACCAGCTCAATATGATTGGCGGAACGCTGAACTCGCTCTCCGGAACGATGACCCCGATGCTGGTAGGAGCCCTTATCGGCACCGTGACGGCCTCTACCAAGATGGCCGACGTCAACCTGGTGATGTTCATCGCCATGGCTGTTTTTGCCTGTGCATTCTGCATCCTCCTCTTCATCCCCATCAAGGATCCTGAGATGGGCAAGGTGACCGCCGACACCGTGTTCGAGCACTCACCCTGGTCGTTCCGCCATACCGTACTTGGCGTCATCGCCATCTTCGTCTACGTAGGTGTAGAGGTAGGTATTCCCGGAGGTCTGAACTTCTATCTCTCCGACACCACCGCCAATGGCGCATGGGTGAATCCAGAGGCTGTGCTCAACGCCGCCACCATTGGTGGTGCCGTGGCAGCCATGTACTGGTTGCTCATGCTCGTGGGCCGTCTGGTATCCAGTGCCATCGCAGGCAAGGTGTCGTCACGCCAGATGATGCTGTGCACCACTGCAGTGGGCATGGTTCTGATTGTGGCAGCCATCCTGATCCCGAAATCGGTCACTGTGAGCATGCCATTGGTGAAAATCCTGGAAGGCTCGGTAGAGATGACCACCGTACCGCTCAGTGCCCTGCTGCTCGTGCTGTGTGGCTTGTGCACCTCTGTGATGTGGGCCTCGATCTTCAACCTGGCCACTGAGGGATTAGGCAAATATACCGCCCAGGCATCCGGCATCTTCATGATGATGGTTGTGGGTGGTGGCGTGCTGCCCGTGGTGCAGAATTTCTTCGCCGACTTCATGGGATACATGCCCAGCTACTTTGTCTACCTGCTTGCCATGGCCTATATGTTCTACTACGCCCTCATCGGCTGCAAGAACGTGAACAAGGACATACCTGTGAACTAAAAAAACTAGGAAAACTAGAAATACTAGGGATACTAGGAACACTAGGAACACTAGAAATACAAAATACCAAAAACCATACAAAAAAGAAAAAACATGGACATCGAATTTGTAAGAAGCCGCTTCATCAAGCATTTTGACGGACTTACCGGCAACATTTACCATTCACCCGGACGTATCAACCTCATCGGCGAGCACACCGACTACAACGGTGGTTTCGTGTTCCCAGGTGCCGTAGACTGCGGCATCATGGCCGAGATGCGCCCCAATGGCACCGAGAGCACCATCCGTGCCTACTCCATCGACCTGAAAGACCGTGTGGACTTTGACTTCCACGACGGCCAGGGTCCTCGTGCCACCTGGGCCCGCTTCATCTACGGCATGGCTCTCGAGATGGAAGCCTTAGGCGTGCCCGTGAAAGGCTTCAACATTGCTTTCGCAGGCGACGTTCCCCTGGGTGCCGGCATGTCGTCGTCGGCCGCCATGGAGAGTTGCTTCGGCTGTGGTCTGAACGACCTCTTCGGCGAGAACAAGGTGTCGAAATGGGACATCGTCCTCGCTGGTCAGGCCACCGAGCACAAATATATCGGCGTGAACTGCGGTATCATGGACCAGTTTGCCAGTGTCTTCGGCAAGGCCGGACACCTGATGCGTCTCGACTGCCGCTCACGCGAGTTCGAGTACTTCCCCTTCAACCCCGTGGGATACAAGCTCGTGCTGCTCAACTCGTGCGTGAAGCACGAACTGGTAGGCTCGCCCTACAACGACCGCCGCAACTCATGCGAGAACGTGGTGAAGCACATTGCCGCCAAGCATCCCGAGGGCAAGTTCGAGACCCTTCGCGACTGCACCTGGGAACAGCTTGAGGAGGTACGCGCCGAGGTTGGCGAGGAAGACTACACCCGCGCTCACTTCGTGCTCGGTGAGAAAGACCGCGTGCTGGCCGTCTGCGACGCCCTCGTGGCCGGTGACTATGAGACTGTGGGCCAGAAGATGTATGAGACCCACTACGGCCTGAGCAAGGAGTATGAGGTAAGTTGCGAGGAGCTTGACTTCCTCAACGACATAGCCAAGGAAAATGGCGTGACTGGCAGCCGCATCATGGGCGGTGGATTCGGCGGATGCACCATCAACCTCGTGAAAGAAGAACTCTACGACAAGTTCATCGAGGACGCCAAGAAGAAGTACTTCGAGAAATTCAACAAACAGCTGAAAGTCATCGATGTGGTCATCGGCGACGGTTCACGCAAAATTTGCTAAAGACAAGTGCGGCCTGCGGGCCGCACTTTTTTTCCCCACCACCTCAACCTGCCTTTTCCTAACAATCCAACCCCTCCGACAACAGGAGAAACAAGAAAAAACACATTCAAACATTTAAAATTTGACTAAAAAGTGTGCATTTTACACTTTTATGTTGTATAACATATAAAAAAGCTTTGTGGCTTCAAAAAATAATTGTATTTTTACACCCAAAATAAGAACTATCAAACAAAAAACCATCAATTATGAAAAACTTCAAGAGTATTCTTCTGGGAACAGGCGTTGCTATAGCCCTGTTTTCCGCATGCGAGACCAAGAAAGAAGCCGTGCTGACCGCCTCTAACCTTGACCCAGCGAAATTCGACACTGTGATCAACGACAAGCCCGTGAAACTCTACGTGCTGAAGAACGAGAATGGCATGGAAGCCTGCATCACCAACTATGGTGGCCGCATCGTGTCGCTCGTGGTGCCCGACAAAGACGGCAATCCCACCGACGTGGTACTCGGCTACGACAACATCGCCCAGTATGCCGACACCCTCAACTCGCCCAGCGACTTTGGCGCATCGGTAGGCCGCTATGCCAACCGCATCAACGACGGCAAAATCACCGTTGACGGACAAGAATACCAGCTTACCCAAAACGACACCGGCAATGGTGCCAAGCACTGTCTGCATGGTGGTGCCAAAACGGGATGGCAGAACAAAGTCTATGATGCCACGCTCGTCGACGAGAGCACCCTTCGCCTGTCGCTCGTTTCACCCGACGGCGACAATGGTTTCCCAGGCACCGTGACCGCAGTCACCACCTACAAACTGACCGCCGACAACACTCTCGACATCACTTTCGAGGCCACCACCGACAAGGAGACCATCGTGAACATGACCAACCACAACTACTACAACCTGAATGGCGACTTCGCCAATGAGGGCATGGACATGGTGCTCTACATCAATGCCGACAACTTCACTCCCTCTGACGCCACCTATATGACCACTGGCGAGATCAAGTCGGTGGAGGGCACGCCAATGGACTTCCGCACCCCCACTGCCATCGGCGAGAAGATGGACACCACCTATATATATATTAAGAATGCCACTGGCTACGACCACAACTGGTGCCTGAACACCTTCAAGGACGGCAAGGGCGACGACTCGCAGATTTGCGCCTCGCTCTACTCCCCCAAGACCGGCATCATGATGGAGATGTACACCAACGAGCCCGGTGTGCAGGTCTACACAGCCAACTTCCAGGGCACTGGCATCTCGTGCAAGCACGGCGTGAAATATCCCAAGCACGTGAGCGTGTGCCTCGAGAGCCAAAAGTATCCCGACTCTCCCAACAAGAAAGACTGGGTGCAGCCCACCCTCAAGCCAGGTGAGCAATACTACAGCCATGCCGCCTATCACTTCACTGTGAAGGAAGACAAGAAAGCCGAGTAATCAACATTATCAAATAAACATAAACCTTTAACAACAAATGCAAGTATTAGATTGGATTGTCATTGGTGTGTTCTGTATCGCACTGATTGGCATCGTGGTTTGGGTTATCAGCCAAAAAAACAACAACTCTGCTGACTACTTCCTTGGTGGCCGTGACGCCACATGGATTGCAATTGGTGCATCGATCTTCGCCTCGAATATCGGTTCGGAGCACCTTATCGGACTGGCCGGCGCCGGTGCCTCATCGGGAATGGCCATGGCCCACTGGGAGATACAAGGATGGATGATCCTGATTCTGGGATGGGTGTTCGTACCCTTCTACACCCGCTCCATGGTTTACACCATGCCCGAGTTCCTCGAGCGCCGCTACAACAAGGAGAGCCGCACTATCCTCTCTGTCATCTCTCTTATCAGCTACGTGCTCACCAAGGTGGCCGTCACCGTGTATGCCGGAGGCCTCGTTTTCCAGCAGGTGTTTGGCATCAAGGAACTCTGGGGCATCGACTTCTTCTGGATTGCCGCCATCGGCCTTGTGGTCATCACCGCCATCTATACCATCTTCGGTGGTATGAAATCGGTGCTCTATACCTCTGTGCTGCAGACCCCGATCCTGCTGCTTGGCTCACTCATCATCCTGGTGCTGGGCTTCCGTGCCCTTGGCGGATGGGATGAGATGATGAGCATCTGCGGTGCCGTCGATGCCAACGAGTATGGTGACAAGATGACCTCTCTGATCCGCGACAACCGCGATGCCAACTATCCATGGCTCGGCGCTCTCATCGGTTCGGCCGTGATTGGTTTCTGGTACTGGTGTACCGACCAGTATATCGTTCAGCGTGTGCTCTCCGGAAAGAATGAGAAAGAGGCTCGCCGTGGTACCATCTTCGGCGCTTACCTGAAACTTCTCCCCGTGTTCCTGTTCCTCATCCCCGGTATGATCGCATTTGCCATGAACAGCAAGGGCATCACCCTCTCCAACGGCGAAGTATTCGTTCTCTCTGAGCCCGACGCCGCCTTCCCCACCCTGGTGGCCAAGTTGCTGCCCGCCGGTGTGAAAGGACTTGTGGTGTGCGGTATCCTCGCAGCCCTCATGAGCTCGCTCGCCTCACTGTTCAACAGCTCGGCCATGCTCTTCACCATCGACTTCTGGAAGCGCCTGAAGCCAGAGACTTCGGAGAAGCAGCTCGTACGCATCGGCCAGATGGCCACCGTGGTGATCGTGATCCTCGGCATCCTCTGGATTCCCATCATGCGCAGCGTGGGCAACGTGCTCTACAACTACTTGCAGGACGTGCAGAGCGTGCTCGCTCCGGGTATCGCCTCGGCATTCCTCCTGGGTATCTGCTGGAAGCGTGCCACTCCCAAGGGCGGTATGTGGGGTTTGATCTCCGGTCTGATCATCGGCCTCACCCGTCTGGGCGCCAAGGTCTACTTCAGCAATACTCCCGACGCTGCCGACAGTTGGTTCAAGGCCGTATTCTACGACTTCAACTGGCTGTTCTTCTGCGGTGTGATGCTGGTGGTATGCTGTCTGATCGTCATCCTGGTGAGTCTTGTCACCGAGGCTCCCGACGAGAAGAGAATCCAGGGCCTGGTGTTCGGCACCTCCACTCCGGAGCAGAAAGCCGCCACTCGTGCCAGCTGGAACCACTGGGATGTGATCCATACTGTGATCATCCTCTCACTCACTGCAGCATTCTACATCTACTTCTGGTAAACAACAAGCGGGGAGGCCTTGGCCTCTCCGCCTTCATCCCCTCATTCATCAAGCAAAAAAACCAAACCGACTTATGACTGGATTTTACGGTGAACACTCAAAAGTCTTCGTTTCCGTCGACTGCATCGTTTTCGGATTCGACCATGACAAACTGAAACTCCTCATCGGGCGCCGCCAGATGGACCCGGGGAGGGGCGAATGGTCGCTCTACGGTGGTTTCGTGGGCGAGGACGAGAGTTTGGAGGAGGCAGCCAGTAGGGTACTCTTCACCCTCACCGGTCTCGACGACGTCTACATGAAGCAAGTTGGTGCCTTTGGTGCCATCGACCGCGACCCTGGAGAGCGTGTGATTACGGTGGCCTACTGTGCGCTCATCAACGTGAACGACTACGACCAGAAACTCTGCGACGAGCATGGAGTGGAATGGGTGAGCATCGACGAGATGCCCAAGCTCTACTCCGACCACAACGAGATGGTGAGGAAAGCCGTTGCCCTTCTTCGCAAGCGCATTGGCACCGAGCCCTTGAGTTTCAACCTGTTGCCTGAGTATTTCACGCTCACCCAGTTGCAGCATGTCTACGAGGCCGTTCTCGGCGAGCAGATAGACAAGCGCAATTTCCGCAAGCGCATCAAGGCCATCGATTTCATCGAGAAGACAGAGATGATCGACAAGCTCACTTCGAAGCGAGGTGCCGCTCTCTACCGATTCAACAAGGAGGCGTTCTCCCAATTCTCAAGTTTCAAACTCTGACCCTTCCAGCCAAGACAACGCGCAATATCACTAAATATCAACTAAAAATCTGAAACACATTATGTTAGAAGAATTAAAAGAAAAAGTATTCAAAGCCAACCTCGACCTTGTAAAGCACAATCTCGTGATTTTCACCTGGGGCAACGTGTCGGGTATCGACCGTGAGAAAGGTCTTGTGGTCATCAAGCCCTCCGGAGTGGACTATGATGTGATGAAGGCCTCCGATATGGTGGTTGTCGACCTGGAGACCGGCAAGGTGGTAGAAGGCGACCTCAACCCGTCGTCGGATACACCCACCCACCTTGTTCTCTACCGCGCCTTCCCCGAACTGGGCGGCATCGTGCACACCCACTCCACCTATGCCACTGCATGGGCACAGGCAGGCAAGGACATCCCCAACATCGGCACCACCCATGCCGACTATTTCCACGATGCCATTCCCTGCACCGGCGACATGACCGAGAGCCAGATGGCCGAGTATGAGAAAGAGACCGGCGTGGTGATCGTAGACCGCATCAAGGGCGGCAACATCAACCCCGTCCACACCCCCGGTGTGCTGGTGAAGAACCATGGTCCGTTCTCCTGGGGCAAGAATCCCGACAACGCCGTCTACAATGCCGTGGTGATGGAGCAAGTGGCCAAGATGGCTTTCGTCTCGTTCTGCGTGAACCCCGCCACGACGATGAACCCGCTGCTCATTGAGAAGCACTTCAGCCGCAAGCATGGCCCGAACGCCTATTACGGACAGAAGAAGAAATAACACAAAGGCTACGAATGCCTAAAAACCTTTTAAAAAACAATCAACAATAAAAACAATCGATACTTTATGACAAAAGCATTTGACAATTACGAGATTTGGTGGGTGACTGGCGCACAGTTGCTCTACGGAGGCGATGCCGTGGTACAGGTAGACGCACACTCCAAGGAAATGGTGGCCGGACTCAATGATGGTGGCAACATCCCCGTCAAAGTGATATACAA
>ONSV01000067.1 GCA_900320585.1 uncultured Prevotellaceae bacterium
TCCCAACTGCGGGGGTACGCGGGTCTGCTCCATCAGCACCTTGATGTTCTCCACAGAGTTGTTGCTCGCGGCGTCGAGCTCGAAAATGTTGAGCGAGCGCTGCTCGTTGAAAGCCTGGCAACTCTCGCACTCGTTACAGGCCTCACCATCGGGGGTGGGGTGCTCGCAGTTGATGGTCTTGGCAAAGATGCGGGCACAGGTGGTCTTGCCCACACCGCGCGGTCCGCAGAACAAGAAGGCGTGGGCCAGCTTGCCGCTGCGCACCGCGTTCTTCAGCGTCGTGGTGAGCGACTCCTGGCCTACAACCGTGTCGAACGTCATCGGACGGTATTTGCGGGCTGATACAATGTATTCCATGATAAATGTGATTGAATATTCTAATGCTGTCAGGAGTGAGGTGCCAGGGGCAGAGGGCCGCTTCACCCCGCAGCAGCAAAGGTACGAATAAGTGAGCGAAGCGCCAAATATCTTTGGCCTTTTTCTTGAAAGATTATGCGGCGGATTTTAGAAGAGACTGCTAAGATTGAGCCCGAAAACATGCTGAAATGGCAAAAAACCAAATAATTCCATTTCTTTTCTCTATTTTTTTGCGAAATCACCAAAATATACTATCTTTGCAATAATATATAGACACTACTTTCGCAAGTTGAGAGGAGTTTAGAAGTTACAGAAGTTCAGGAGTTCAGACATCACCACAGCAAACAACCTTTGAGCCTAACGAGGTGAATTCGGGCTATTGTCTGAACTCCTGCAACTCCTGAACTTCTGAACTACAAGAAGTTGAGCGAATGCGAAACTTAAAAATATATTGATATGGAAATTATGAGACATTTTAGATACTTGATTACCTGTTTGCTGCTGTTGATGGCCATCGTCGTGTCTGCCCAGAACACCAATATGCACACCCGGCACAAGGTGGAGAAAAGCGAGACCGTCTTCGGTATCGCGAAGAAGTATGGCATCACGATCGAAGACCTCATCAACGCCAATCCGGAGATGAAGAAACAAGGATATGAACTGAAAAAAGACGATACGCTCAATATTCCTTATCCAAAGGGCAAAGGCCCCCAGACCACCAATGCCCCGGCCTCTGCCAACCAGCCTGCTCCGCAGCCTCAGCAGTCGGCCAAGCAGCCTGCCGCCACTGGCGCACAACCCATCACCACCACGGTCTCTGGACGGAAGAACGTGAAAGTGGGCGTGATGCTGCCTTTGCACGACAACGACGGCGACGGACGTAGAATGGTGGAATATTACCGTGGACTGCTCCCCGATATCAACAACACGCTCAAGGAGCAGGGGGCTGCCGACTGCGACATCATCTTCGGTCCGCTCTATACCAAGATGGTGAAACCGCTGGCCGATTTCTGTGCCAAGAACAACACCATGATGGTCATCCCCTTCTCCATATCGGGAAACGACGTGGAGAACTATTCCAATATCTTCCAGGTGTACCAGTCGCCCGACGATTTCGACCAGCAGACCATCAAGAACTTCATCCAGTGGTTCAATAACTACCACGTGGTGATCATCGACTGCGAGGATGAGAACAGCGGGAAAGGTGGGTTCACCTCCAAGCTCAGGGCCCAGCTCGACAACTATGCCATCAAGTACTCGCTTACCAGCCTGAAGACCAATGAGAAGAGTTTTGCCAAGGCGTTCAGCCTCTCACAGCAAAACGTGGTCATACTCAATACCGAGCACTCGCCATCGCTCAACACCACGCTGGCCAAGCTGAATGTGCTCACACAGAAAAATGCCGACATCGCCGTCTCGCTCTTCGGCTACAAGGAGTGGCTCATGTATACCAAGGTCTATCTCGATTATTATTACAAATACGATGCGTACATCCCTACCTATTTCTATTATAACGAGAATTCGGCCGACACGAAATGGGTGGAGCGCAACTACCGGAATTGGTTTGAGAAAGAGATGAATGCCGAGGCGTTGCCCAGGTTCGCCCTCACCGGTTTCGACCACGCATGCTTCTTCATCGGTGGTTTCAGCCAGTTTGGCAGCGGGTTCAACGGCGGAAAGGGCCAAATGACCTATAAGCCCGTGCAGACACCGCTGCGGTTCAGAAACGCCGGAAAAGGACATAAGAATGTCAACTTCATGTTCGTACACTACAAACCCGACCACACCATAGAGTCGGTGAACTATTAACCCATGCATGGAATGATGACCCATACGAAAATGATGTTGGTGGCCATGCTCCTCGCGGTATTGCCCGTGAGGATGGCGGCACAGGTGGGCGACTACCGCAACGACTTCTCACTGGGTGGGGGAGCGGGTGTGGCGCTCAACTCCGTAGGATTCACGCCTCGCGTGTCGCAGGGTATGCACGTGGGACCCATGGTGGGCGTCGCTGCCAGGTATGTGTGCGCAAGTGCCGCTCTTCGCACACCTCGCATGGGGAAGGGAGAAGAAAGGGCTTAACTTCTTCTTCCAGGCCGGACCACAGTTCGGACTCATGTTGGGCGAGTCGACTTCCACCAACTTCACCCTCGCGAATGCCAATATCGAGGCCCGGTCGAACAAGGTCATCGCACAAGACTCGATGAGCGTGGAGCGCAAGTTCGATTATGGCATCGCCGGTGGCATCGGACTGGAGTATTCCATACCCCGCCTGGGGCATTTCTTGCTCGAGGGACGCTACTATTACGGACTGGGAAATATCTACAACGCCACCAAGCGCGACTATTTCGGAAAGTCCAACCATTCCACCATCATGATCAAACTCACCTATCTTACCGATATGTTCGGCAAGAAGTGATTACTGCATCATTCCCCCAAATGGGCGGAAGGCAGAAAACAAGGCAAATAACCATTAATTGACTATGACGATGAAAACCACGACCAAGACCCTGCTGCTCATGGCGGTGCTCTCGTGCTGCGTCCAGATGGCATGGGGGCAGACCGAGAAAATGCTTGAGCTGATCAACAGCAGAGGGAGTTATTTCCCACTGATGCAATGGCTCGAAGATGAGAGTCATGCAGAGGGATACATCAGACAGTTGCACGATTTCAGTCTACAGAGTATGCGGAAGACACTCGAGGCCGTTCAGGAGGAGCGTAAGGACGCCCAGACCATCCTCATCGCCAGGAAGGAGATACTCGGCGCGAAACTTGTCAGCAAGTTGGACAGCAAACCCAAGCAGAAAGACCTCGACAAGCAAGACGAGATACTGAAGGAACGGTTCAATGAGGTGGACAGGCTGAAAAAGACCTTCGACAAGGCCAAGACCACCGACCGCCTCTGCTCAATGCTCGAAAGCGCCATCAACAGCGAACTCAATACGCGGCAACCCGCCACCATGCCGGGAGGATCCCTCAAGATGTTTGAGTATTCCACGGGTAATGGTTATTCCGGTTTCCATCTCGAGATCTTCCTGGGGAAGAAAGAGGGGGCCAACGTGCTGCGCGTGGAGGAGAAACGCATGAGGTTCGAACCCGATGAGAAAGAGCCTGTGGTGTACGACGTCGTGGTCGATGACTCGGTCTTTGTCAAGGTAAGAGACATAGTGGAAAAAGGCCAGCTATACGACGTAGGACGCTGGTACATGCCCGATTTCATGATCTTCGATGCCTCCAACTGGTCGTTCTCCATATCATTCGAGAATGGTAGCATCTCATCGTCGGGCTATGCCTCCGGACCCGACCATTCCGACACGCTTGGCCAGATCAACCAATATCTCATGGGCCTGTACAACGCATTGAAACCCCAGACTCCCGACGACAAGGAGCCGCCTTCACCAATGCCGGGGCAATGATTCATCCCCACGGCCTGGATGGCGGACAAAAAAACTGTCGGGTTTCTCGCGCTCAATCGTTTCTTTTTATTATATTTGCAAATCTTTACTCTACCGATAATCAATCAATTAAATAATAATATCTATGTTTGAAGGACAACCGAAAGGATTATTTGCGTTGGCATTGGCCAACACTGGAGAGCGATTCGGCTATTATACAATGATTGCCGTCTTCGCGCTATTCTTAAGGGCTAACTTTGGACTGACACCGGGCGTGGCAGGTACCATTTACAGCTCATTTCTTATGTTTGTCTATTTCTTCCCATTGATCGGAGGAATCTTGGCAGACAAATTCGGCTTCGGCCGCATGGTGACCACAGGCATCATCGTGATGTTTGCGGGCTATCTCTTGCTCTCCGTACCCTTTGGGGGCGACACGCTGGCTCTGGTAGTGATGCTTGCAGCATTGCTGCTCATCGGCTTCGGAACAGGACTCTTCAAGGGCAACTTGCAGGTAATGGTGGGTAATCTCTACGATGACCCCAAATATGCCGACAAGCGCGACTCTGGCTTCTCCATTTTCTACATGGCCATCAATATTGGTGCCCTCTTCGCTCCTACCGCAGCTATCCGCATCAAGGAATGGGCAGAGACCTCTCTCGGCTATTCGTCCAACGACGCCTATCACTTCTCGTTTGCCGTGGCTTGCGCTTCGCTCATCTTGTCGATCGCCATCTACTACATTTTCCGCTCCACCTTCCGTCACACCGAAGGTGGAAAGAAAAGCGCCGCCAAGGATGGTGCGGCTGCTAACGCAGAGCCCGAACTCACCAAGGAAGAGACCAAGCAACGTATCGTGGCGCTCTGCCTGGTGTTCGCTGTGGTTATCTTCTTCTGGATGGCATTCCACCAGAATGGTCTGTCGCTGACTTTCTTTGCCGATGAGTTCACGGCCAAGTCTTCTTCCGGCGTCGAGAGTATGGCTTTCGATGTGTGGAACCTGGTGCTCATCATCTTTATCGTTTATGCTGGCTTCTCCCTCTTCCAGAGCAAGACCTCAAAGGCTAAGCTCATCTCTGCGGCAGTGATTGTCGTGGCAGTGGCATTGCTGATTTGGAAATATTCCGTGCTCGAGGGCAGTGTGGACATCTCTGCTCCTATCTTCCAGCAGTTCAATCCTTTCTATGTGGTGGCACTGACACCGGTTTCGATGGCTATTTTCGGCTCTCTGGCAGCCAAGGGCAAGGAGCCTTCCGCACCACGCAAGATTGCTTACGGTATGATTGTGGCTGCAGCCGCCTATGCATTGATGATGTGCTCTTCGTTTGGCTTGCCCATGCCTCAGACCGAGATCGATGCCTCGGGCAATCCTGTGGGAATGCACGTGGCCGACGTGACACCCAACTTGCTGATTGGCACTTACCTGATACTGACTTTCGGCGAACTGCTGCTCTCGCCTATGGGCATCTCGTTCGTTTCGAAGGTAGCCCCGCCAAAATACAAAGGCATGATGATGGGTGGATGGTTCGTAGCCACCGCCATTGGTAACCAGTTGGTGCTGGTGGGCGGCATGCTTTGGGGCGCCGTGCCACTTTGGTTGTGCTGGGCCGTCTTCATGGGTGTCTGCCTCGTGGCCGCCGTCTTCATGTTTGCCATGATGAAGCGTCTGGAGAAGGTTTGCTGACCCGTTTTAACGGATATCTGGCGATATAGCCTTACAATAAAGGGGCGTGCCTGTTCGGGCACGCCCCTTGTCTATATGATTCTATTCTTCGGGGAAGTCGAATGACAGCTGCACTTGGTTGGGGTCGATGTCTTTCGGCTTCTTCTTTTTCCGGCGTTGTGGGGGAGAAGGAGAATTGATGGCCGGTTGGGTTGCGCCCGCCAGTAATGGGGCACCGTCCGTCGTGTCGGCCAATTTGCTGGCAATGGCCTGGATGCGTTGCTCCAACGTCACAATCATGGCCCGCGACTCGGCCACTTCGTGGTTGAGCGCCTGGACTTGCTCTTGCAGGTGGAGTGTCTTTTGCTCCATGGCATCGAGCTGTTGCTTGAGGTAGGTGTTCTCCTCATGCAGCGATTTGTTCTCTTCGCCTATCCTTGCGTTCTCCTCCGAAAGACAGCGGTTCTTTTCCGACAGGATTTTGTTGTCTTTAGAAAGTGCTTTGTTGTCTTCCGAAAGCTTTTGGTTGTCTTCCGAAAGTGTTTTGTTGTCTTCCGAAAGCTTTTGGTTGTCTTCCGAAAGTGTTTGGTTGTCCTCCGAAAGCTTTTGGTTGTCCTCCAAGAGTGCCTTGTTCTCGTCAGCGAGAATGGTTTTCTCCTCTATGAGCTGATGGCGCGCGGCGCACGTGGCTTGCACGCCCTCCTCCAAGGTGCCGAGCAGGTCTTCCATGTCGCTGAGATGTGCGATGATCGATTCCATGATGGGTAGGGGTTGGTGGTTCTATTCTTCGTACAAGGTATTGTCTTCAATACCTGCCTCACGTAGCGCTTCCTTGCGCTCCATGCAGGTGCCACATTTGCCGCAATGGCGCTCGCCGCCTTTGTAGCACGAGTAGGTCTGGCTGTAGTCGATGCCCAAACGCTTGCCTATGAGGGCGATGTCGGTCTTGCTGATGTCGGTATACGGGGCCATAATCTCCACGCCGATGTAGGTGCCGGCACGCATGGCCTCCGACATGGGGCGTATGAACTCGGCACGGCAGTCGGGATAGATGGAATGGTCGCCAAAGTGGTTGGCTATCATCACCTTGGTCAGGCCACGGCTCTCGGCGATGCCGCAGGCTATCGAGAGCATGATGCCATTGCGGAAGGGCACCACGGTGGATTTCATGTTCGCATCGTCGTAGTCGCCCTCGGGAATGGCCTCGGCGCCCTCGAGCAATGACGACTTGAAATAACGCGCCATGAAATCGAGCGGGATGAGCAGGTGTTCTATGCCAAGGACCTCGCAATGCTGGCGGGCATAGGATGCCTCGCGCTGGTTGTGGTTGCTGCCATAGTCGAAAGTGATGGCAAGGGCGATACGCTCCTTCTGGTCGTAGAGCAGGGTCACGGAGTCCATGCCTCCAGAGAGGATGATGATGGAATCTTTTTTGGTGGGTTGTGTCATGTCGTAAGTTTTGTGTCTATGATAATGGCTTCCTGATGTTGGCCTCGCTCAGTCCGTAACCTTTACGCTTGTCGACGGCCATCAGCACCAGGGCGATGCACACGGCACCCAAGCCCAGAATGGCGAATACCACCATGGGCAGGGTGAAGTCTACATGGCCGGTGGCATCGGTGTGGGCACCTATCACGTTGCCCACCATCATCGGAACCAGCATCAGGCCGATGTTCTGCACGAAGTAGATGATGCTGTAGGCTGTGCCCAACTGCTTCAGCGGCACGATCTTAGGCACGCTGGGCCACATGGCGCTGGGCACGAGCGAGAACGAGACGCCGTAGAGCAGCATCATGAGCGAGGCAAACCAGGTGTGCTGCATGATGGGAAGGGCCAGGCATACGTGGCAGAATGTCACGATCAGGCAACCGATGAGCATCAGCAGACTGCCTCGTCCCAGACGGTCGTAGACAACGCCGAAGAGGGGGGTAAGGACGATGGTGCCGTAGGGGAGGATGGAGACAATCCAACCTGCCGTCACGGTATCGATGCCATATTTGTTGACCAGCAGGTCGCTGGCGAATTTCAGGAATGGGCGCAGGCTGGAGTAGAACAGCACGCAGAGCAGGGCAATCAGCCAGAATCCGGGATTGCGCAGGATGCGTAGAATGTCCTTGAAGGTGAAATTGTCGTCGGACGTGGTGCCCGGCGTATTCTCCTTGGTGTCACCCGGCTCACTCTTCGACGTTCCATCGGATGAGGCGGTCACGATGCGGTCCATTCGCTTGTCCATGACCAGGTAGACCACGAACATCACGAAGCCCATCAGCAGCAATGCAGCGCCTGCCAGGATGGGGGCCGACACGCCATAGGCGTTGGCGATGACCGGACTGAGGCTGATGGCGCTGGCTGTTCCCAATCGGGCCATCGCCACCTGGATGCCCATGGCCGAGGCCAGTTCATAGCCCGTGAACCATTTCGTGACAATCTTCGAGACGGTGATGCCGGTGATGTCGCACCCCACGCCAAACATGCCGAAGCCGAGCGAGGCGACGAGCACCTGCGTCTTCATGTGGGCGGGAATGAGGCCGAAGAGAGTGACGGGCATGTCGACATGTCCCTCGGGCGTGATCAGCGTCACGCCGTAATAGTTGACCAATGCGCCGCCGAGCATCATCCCCGTGGCGAGCAGTCCCGTGAAGCGGATGCCGCACTTGTCGAGAATCAGTCCGCCCCAGAACAGCATCAGGAGGAAAATGTTGAAAATACTGTAGCTGCCGGCGTAGAAACCGTATTCCTCAGCACTCCAGCCCATGCCGCCCTCAGAGGGGGATGCCTTGAGCGTGGTGGAGAGTGGCGAGACGATGTCCCAGAACACATAGCCCATCATCATGACAAAGGCCACGATGAACAGTACGGTCCAGCGGCGTGCCCGCGATTGGTTGGGGATAGGCATGGGGAGTAGGGTATAGGTGGGAAAGAGTATCGCCAGGATGGCCTTCAATGGTGGCTAACCTGGCGATAACTCATGGGATTGTTATTTGATGTTGGGCTCTTCGAGACCCAGGCCTTTCTTCTTGTCGACCACCTTCAGCAGGAAGCCAAGCAACAGGGCGGCCACGCCAAGGCCGGCAAGCATCACCAGCGGGGCCGTGTAGTCGTAGCCCACGGCGGCCTGCTCGGGGGTGATGGTGCCGTTGGCCAGTCCGTTGACAATGTCGGGATTGGTCTTGTCAAGCACCTTGCCGATGAGCAGGGGGAAGAGCCACAGACCGATGTTCTGAATCCAGAAAATCAGCGCATAGGCCGAACCGATGATCTTGGGTTCCACCAGTTTGGGCACGCTGGGCCACAGCGAGGCGGGCACGAGCGAGAACGAGGCTCCCAGAACGAGGATGGTGATGTAGGCCACGGCCACTCCACCAATCACGTTGCCCTTGAACATGGGAAGGATGAAGGCGAAGGTGAGGTGGCAGGCGATGAGCAGCACCGAGCCCAGGACGAGCATCGAGGCGGCCTTGCCCTTGTGGTCGACGTAGCTGCCCAAGATGGGAGTGATGAGCACGGCCAACAGGGGGAATACGGCGAACACGCTCTCTGCCGACTGGCGCATGTAGCCCATCACGCAGTAGGTGATGAGGGCGGCAATCGAGATGCCCAGTAAACCATACTTCATGCTTGCCTTCTTCTGGAAGTTGGAGGCGAAGCCGGCAGCAGCCACTACCAACATGATGATATACTGCACGATGGTCACTGATGAGGAGGCCCAGAACGAATCGGGTGCGGGAGGCACAAGCGTCAGGTTGCACTGCAGCATGTTCACGGCGTACTTCTGGAAGGGGAAGATGGCCGAATAATAGAGCACGCAGAGCAGGGCGACAATCCAGAAACCACCATCGGTGAGGATCTTGCCAATGTCGGAGACCTTGAAAGGATCGTCTTTCTCTTCAGCCTCGCCAGTCTGGGCATCGAGCTTCTGGTCCATCACGAAGTAGACGATGGTCATGATCAGGGCGATGCACATGAGCACCACGCCAAAGGCCACCGAGCGGCTCACGCTCACCTGGTCGCCAAGACGGGCGAAGAAGGGCGAGAAAATCATGCAGGTGGCCACACCCAGACGGGCAAGGGCCATCTCCGAACCCATGGCGAGGGCCATCTCGCGGCCTTTGAACCACTTCACGATACCGCGGCTCACGGTGATGCCGGCCATCTCGCAGCCGCAACCGAAAATCATGAAACCACAGGCGGCAAACTTGGCCGAGGCGGGCATGCCATCGTAGAAGGGTGCCACGCCCAACTCATCGAACAGGGGAATGTAGTTGAGGTGGGTGTTGAACCATGCCTCCAGACCGCTTCCCATGAAGCTCTCGCTCACGGCATACCACTTGATGACGGCGCCGATGAGCATCACGGCTGCCGACAACACGGCGGTGAAGCGGACGCCCATCTTGTCGAGGATGATACCTGCGAAGATGAGGAAGAAGGCGAAAACGTTTAGGAACACTTCGGAGCCCTGCATCGTGCCAAAGGCGGTGGAGTCCCACCCACGGGTCTCTTGCATGAGGTCCTTGATGGGCGAGAGGATGTCCATGAAGATGTAGGAGCAAAACATGGCTAATGCCAGAAGGAGAAGGGCGGTCCAACGCATGGCGGCCGAGTCTCTCAATGTCTTTTGAATGGTCTCTGTCATTGTATATTTGTTTTATTTGTGGGTGGCGTGCCACCCGTCGGTATCTCGTTAGTTGTGGCTTGGTTGAGCCTCGTGGTTCATTTCTTCAGCCAGCGGTCGAGCCAGTTGAAGTAGGTGCGCTGCCACAGCACGCCATTCTGGGGCTTCAGCACCCAGTGGTTCTCGTCGGGGAAGATGAGCAGCTGGGCCTCGATGCCCCGCATGCGGGCGGCATTGAAGGCGCTCATGCCTTGCGTGGCGTTGATGCGGTAGTCTTTCTCGCCATGGATGCAGAGGATGGGGGTGTCCCACTGGTCGACGAAACGGTGGGGTGAATTGGTGTAGGTCTTGCGGGCAGCGGCGGTCTGGTCCTTGTTCCAGTAAGCATCGTCGTATTCCCAGTTCGAGAACCAGTTCTCCTCTGTCTCGGTGTACATGGCCTCGAGGTTGAAGGCACCGTCGTGGGCGATGAAGCATTTGAACCGCTTGTCGTGGTGACCGGCAAGATAGTATACGCTGAAACCGCCAAAGCTGGCGCCCACGGCACCCAGACGGTCCTTGTCGACATAAGGCAAGTTGGCGGCGGCATCGTCGATGGCGGTGAGATAGTCGTCCATGCACTGGCCAGTCCAGTCGCCACTGATCTCCTCACACCACTCCGAGCCGAAGCCTGGCAGACCATGGCGGTTGGGGGCCACGATCACGTAGCCATGCGAGGCCATGATCATGAAGTTCCAACGGTAGCTCCAGAACTGCGACACCGGGCTTTGCGGACCGCCCTCGCAGAAGAGCAGGGTGGGGTATTTCTTGTTGGCATCGAAATGGGGTGGAAGGATGACCCAATAGAGCATGTCCTTGCCGTCGGTGGTCTTCACCCATCGCTGTTCCACGGTGCCCTTGGCCAGCTGGTCGAGGATGTGCTTGTTCTCTTGGGTGAGTTGGCTTACGGCCACTTTCTTGGCATTCTTCAAGTTGGGCGTGATGACATAGAGGTCGGCGGGCGACATGTAGTTATGGCGCTCGGCCACGATGCGCTTGCCATCGCCCAGCATCTTCAACGAGCCGAAGTCGGCCCAAGGGCAGTCGGGAGTGCTTGTAATCACTTGCTTTACCTCGCCTTTGCTGCTCACGCCATAGAGATTCTCCGTGCCGTGCCACACACCGATGAAGTAGATCATGGCATCCTTGTTGTCCGACCAGCAGAAATCGTCGACATTCGAGTCGAAACTCTCGGTGACGTAGCGTTTCGTTCCGGTGGCCAGGTCGTAGAGACACAGGCGCTGGCGGTCGCTCTCATAGCCGTCGCGGGCCATGCTCAGCCAAGCCACATACTTGCCGTCGGGCGAGAACTGCGGGTTCTGGTCGTAACCAGGATTGTTGGCCAGGTTCTCGGGCGAGTTCACCTTCTGTGTGCGGAGGGTCTTGGTGGCATCCACCTTCGGTGCTACGTATCCCTCAGGTTTGCAAAGGTTGCGGGTGGTGCGGTTGGCGATGTCGTAGAGGTAGATGTCGGAGTCGGTGGAAATGGAGTATTCGAGTCCGGTCTTCTTGCGGCAGGTATAGGCTATCTGTTTGGAGTCGCTGCTCCAGTCGATTTGCTCGATGCCGCCAAAAGGTTCCATGGGGCATTCGTAGGGTTCGCCCTCCAGAATGTCGGTGGCGGCGCCAATACCGTCGGCAGTGACCTCGGCCACGAAGGGATGGGCGATGCTCTCCACATAATGGTCCCAGTGGCGGTACATCAGGTCAGTCACCAGGCGGCCGGTGGCCTTGGGCAGGTCGGAGGGATTCTCCTTGATAATCTCATGGAAGGGCAACTGCTTGATATAAACCACGCGGTTGCCGTCGGGCGAGAATTTGTAGCCTTCCACATTGCCGTCGGTGTGGCTCAGTTGGCGACGGTCGCTGCCGTCGGCCTCCATGGTCCAGATCTCACCACCGGTGATGAAGGCGATGCGCGAGCCCAGCCACGAGGGGTCGGTCTCGTTGTCGGCGCTGGTGGTGAGCTGGCGCTGGCCGGTGCCGTCGGTGTTGATGATGCAGAGCACATGGTGGCTCTTGTTCTCCTTCACGCTATAGTAGCCCACTTGGTAGACAATCTGCTTGCCGTCGGGCGAGGGTGCATATCCGCTGATGCGGCCCATGGCCCACAGTCCCTCGGGGGTGAGCAGGTCGCTCTTCAGCGTGATGTCGCTTTTTCCTATATTCACTTTCTGTTGTGCTTTCATGGGGCAGCAGCATGCCAGGGCAAGAGCCGCCATGAGGATGAATGACTTGTTCATATCAAGGTGTTATTTACGGTTCAGGTCTCTCTTCTTGCGCTCCAGCTCCTCGCGCTTGCGCTGCATCTCCTGCTGCTGGGCCTGCATGGCCTCCAGGCGGGCTGCCAGACCGGTGGTCTTCTTGGGCTTGCCCTTGTTCTCCTTGAACTTGGCCTCGAGGATGGCAAGCAGCTTCTCGTCGTTGGTGGTCTTGCGCAGGGTGAACATGATGGCGGCGCTGAAGAACAGCGAGACGAAATAGTAGAAGTTGAGGCCGGCGGAGTAGTCGTTGAAGATGAAGAAGAACATCACGGGCATGAGGAACATCATCCACTGCATATACTTCATCTGCTCGGCCTGCTGACCCACCATCTGGTCGCGCTGCTGGCGCATGGTCATCAGAGAGTAGAGGATGTTGGCGCCGCAGAAAAGGATACAGGTGAGCGAGATGTGGTCGCCGATGGCCCAGTAGTCCTTGCCGAACTCAAGGATGGGATCGTAGGTCGACAGGTCCTTGATCCAGAGGAAGCTCTGGCCACGGAGCTGGATGGCGTTAGGCACGAAGTTGAACATCGCAATCCAGATAGGCATCTGGATGAGCATCGGCAGACAACCTCCCATCGGACTCACCCCATACTGTGAGTAGAGCTGCATCATGGCCTGCTGTTTCTGCATCTGGTCCTCGGGCTTGTCGAATTGCTTGGTGGCCTCGTCGAGTTTGGGCTTCAGCACGCGCATCTTGGCCGAGTTGAGATAGGTCTTCTTCACTAAGGGGTAGGTGAGCAACTTGAGTATCAGCGTGATGATAATCAGCACGATACCCATGTTGAGACCCATCTTCGTGAGCCAGTCGAACACATAGAGGGTGAACCAACGGTTGATATAGCGGAAGAGGGGCCAGCCCAGGTATACCAGACGCTCCATGTCGAGGTCCTTGCCGAAGGTGCTCTCCTTCTCTACGGCCTTCAACAGCTGGAAGTCGTTGGGACCATAGAAGAACTCCAACTCAGTGGGAGTCTTGCCACTGGGGTCGAACGCGGTCTCCAAATGGGCCTCGTATTGTTTCAGATACTCTGTCGACTTGTCAAGGGGAATGCTGCTGAGGCTGCTGTTGGCGGCAAACTCGGTCTTGGCAATCATCATGGCAGTGAAGAACTGGTTCTTGAAGGCCACCCAGTCGAGGGGCTCTTCAATCTTCTCGTTCAACACCTCCTTCATCTCGCTCAGATAGTCGGTGCCTGAGCCCTTCTCCTTGTAGGTGAGGGTGGCATAGCGGTTCTCGAAAGAGTGGCCACGCTCTTGCTGCTTGCAGCGCTCGCTCCACATGATGTCCATCGTGCGGGTCTTGGGCGAGAAAAGGCCTTCCATACCCTCCACATGCATCTTGAAATGAAGCATGTAGTCCTTGCCCAACAGATAGTCGAACACAATCTTGCGGCCACTACCGGCGTCGGCAGTGAGCACGAGCGTGGAGTCGGTCTGCGCTGAGGGGGTGAAAAACAGGTCGGAGGTGGAAATGTTGCTCTCCTTGCACTCCAAGTGGTATTCAAGTGCCTGGTCCTTGCCTTCGAAAAGCGTCACGTCGGCAGCACCGCCGCGGTCCTTGAAATTCTTGATAATGGCTTTTGTCACAGTACCGCCTTTGGTGCTCAGCGTGAGCTCCACCTTCTCGTTCTTCAGCACGAGGTCGCTGGCTGTGCCTACCAGTGCGTCATGAAAAAGGGCGGTGGTGTCTTCGCGGGCCTGGGCCAGCGCGGCTTTCTGCTTGGCAGCTTCGGCTTGTTTCTTCTCTGCGGCCTTCTGCTGCTCGGCTTTCTGTTTCTCCACTTGCTCTTGCTGGGCTTTCAATTCTTCCTCGGTGGGACGGTTATACCAACTGAAGCCTATCAGCACGACGGCTATCAAGACAAAACCGATAATCGTGTTCTTATCCATTGATGTTTTGTGGTTGATGTAATTCTTTTTAATTACTTATTAATAATATCGAACTGCAAAATTACATCTTTTTTGCGACATGCACAAATACTCCTCTCGAAAAAACTATAAAAAGGACTTTTTGCCGTGGAATGGCCGATTTGATTTTTTTCTAATCCAAATCGGCGCACATTTCATATTTCTTTATTATTTTTGCAAAAATTATCTTCAATACTATCGCTTATGAGACACGTTTTGACATTGGCTATTGCTCTCTGCTCCATTGGTGCCAGCGCGCAAAATAACGGGAATTCCAGTCGGTATATTGAGTATCAGGAATACCAAATCAACAAGAATTATTCTGACTCGCTGGTCGCTTACCAGCAACAACAGGAGGCTGAGGAGGCCGGGGACGGCGAGGAGGTGTCGGATGGCAGGCTATACCCACTCTTCGCGCCATTCACTTTCTATCATTCCCCAGCAAGGAAGGCGCTGAGGCTGAGCAACCGAAACACAGGGGTAGACCCCGTGACCGATGAGGTAGACCTGACTTTGCTTTCCATGTATCTCAAACGGCCCGACCTCGTGGTGAACAGCGAGAGCCAGCTCCGGCGTATTGGCGGAGTGAGCAGCGACATTGTCGTTCCCATCCAGCAGGATGCCGAACTTGTGGAGATGGAGAATCCGGATTTCGTCGACCAGGTTGCCGACTCGGTGGTGGCACCGGTGGTCACCAAACCCAATTTCTGGACCATCAAGGGCTCTTACTTCCTTCAGGCCCTGCAGAGTTATATTTCCGGCAACTGGTACAAGGGTGGCGAGAGCAACTACTCGGTATTGGGAAGCATCACCATGGAGGCCAACTACAACAACAAGCAGAAGGTGAAATGGGATAACAAGCTGGAGATGAAACTGGGCTTCCTCACGTCGAAGAGCGATAGCGTGCACTCCTTCAAGGCTTCCGACGACCTCCTGCGTCTCACCAGCAAACTGGGCCTACAGGCTTCGAAACGATGGTACTACACCTTGCAGCTCATGGCCGCCACACAGTTCACCCGTGGCTTCAAAAGCAACGACCGCAGGGTATACTCCGATTTCATGTCGCCTTTCAACCTCAATATCTCTCTCGGTATGGACTACAGCGTGGAGGCTTGGAAGAAGAAGCTCACGGGTAACATCCACCTCGCTCCCTTCGCCTACAACATGAAATTCGTAGACCGTAGGTGGTTCGAAAACAACTGGATGCCCAAGAGATATGGTATAGATGCCGACAAGCATGTGCTCCATGACTTCGGTCCCAACTTCACCATCGACCTGAAATGGGCTATTGCCGAGAACATCTCGTACCAGACACGCATGTATGGTTTCTCCTCGTTCAAGAGAGTGGAGTGGGAGTGGGAGAACACCTTCACCTTCCAGTTCAACAAGTACATCTCTACCAAACTCTTCGTCTACCCAAGGTTCGACGACAGCACGGTGCGCGACGACCATCATGGGTACTTCCAGTTCCAGGAGTTCATGTCGGTAGGTTTCAACTATTCGTTCTAAGTATCCCCAAGATCTCACATGAGCATAAGAAAACCGCGGATGGCAGGCCATCCGCGGTTATTGTTTGTTGGCTCTTCTCGTGAGGTGGCCTCAACGAGAGCGTATTGGTTATTCTTCTGTCATGTCGCCTTCCACATAAAGACGTGTCATCTCCACCGAACCATTGGTGCGCACGGTGATGCTCTTCTTGAAGTGGCCGGGAATCTTGCCTGCACCATTGTAGGTCACCTTGATGGTGCCTTTGGCGCCTGGGGCAATCGGAGTCTTGGTATACTGGGGCACCGTGCAACCG
>ONSV01000082.1 GCA_900320585.1 uncultured Prevotellaceae bacterium
CGCAGGAGTATCGGTGGGCACCGTGGACCGTGTGCTGCACAACCGTCCCAACGTATCGGCCCCTGCCCGCGAGAAAGTGGAGAAGGCCCTGGCCGAGATGGACTACGAGCCCAACATGTATGCCAGCGCGCTTGCCTACAACCGCTCCTACACGTTCTATTTCATCATGCCCAAGCATGCCTCCGAGGCCTACTGGGAGGAGATAGAGGAAGGAGCGATGCGTGCCTGCGATGTGCACCGCGACTTCCACGTCGACGTGAAGATGCTCTACTACAACCGTTTCGACGACGACACCTTCGTGGAGGCCTATGAGCAATGCCTTGCCCAGTCGCCCGAGGGCGTGATTGTGGTGCCCTCGCAGTTGGAGCATACCCGTCAGTTCACCGACCAGCTGCATGAGCGCGACATCCCCTTCGTGCTGCTCGACTCGTATATGCCCGATCTCCGTCCTCTCTCGTTCTACGGACAGGACTCTTTCTGCAGCGGCTATTTCGCCGCCAAGATGCTGATGCTCATCGCCCGCGACAGCAGCGAGATCATGGTGATGAAGCAGATGAAGAACGGCAGGGTGGCCAGCAAGCAGCAAGACAACCGCGAGGTGGGTTTCCGCGATTACATGCACGACCATTTCCCCAACGTGATCATCAACGACGTGAACCTGCCCTTGGAAGAGGGTCGCTCCACCTACGACGACATCCTGGAGAACTACTTCAAGACTCACCCCAAGACCCGCCATTGCATCACATTCTGCTCCAAGGCCCATATCGTGGGCGACTTCCTGCTGCGCACCAACCGCCGCAAAATCCAGATCATGGGCTACGACATGGTGCAGAAGAATGCCAACTGCCTTCGCGAGGGCAGCATCTCTTTCCTTATTGCCCAGCATGCCTACATGCAGGGCTACTACTGCGTGGATGCCCTGTTCAAGGCCATCGTGCTGAAGAAGAAGGTGCCCCCTGTGAACTATATGCCCATTGAGATCCTGAGCAAGGAGAATGTGGAGTTCTACCAGCGAACTATGATTTAAAAACTATATTTACTATTATGAATCCATCATCGTTTATCAAAATCAACCCCGCCGACTCGGTAGTGGTATGCCTGCGCCCCTTTGTCAAGGGAGAGCAGATAGAGGTAGACGGCACCACCGTCACCCTGCAGCAAGACACCCCGATGGGCCACAAAGTCATCATCGCCGACACCGCCGCCGGCACCAACATCATCAAATATGGCTATCCCATCGGCCATGCGCTTGTCGACCTGAAAGCCGGCGAATGGGTGAACGAGAACAACCTGAAGACCAACCTCTCGGGCACCCTGGAATATGAATACCACCCTGTGGATGAACCCCTGAAGATAGCCAAGGAAGACAAGACCTTCAACGGCTACGTGCGCAAGAACGGCGAGGTGGGCATCCGCAATGAGATCTGGATTGTGCCCACCGTGGGCTGCGTGAACGGCATAGCCGAGCGCCTGGCTTCTGCCCTTGAGGCCGAGACCCACTGCGAGGGCATCGACGCCGTGCACGCATGGCACCACAACTACGGTTGCTCGCAACTGAGCGAGGACCACGAGAACACCCGCAAGGTGCTGCGCGACATCGTGCTCCACCCCAATGCCGGAGGCGTGCTCGTACTGTCGCTGGGCTGCGAGAACAACCAGCCCGATGAGTTCATGAAACTCCTTGGCGACTACGACACCTCGCGCATCCGCCTGATGGTGACCCAGAAGGTAGAGGGCGACGAGATGGAGGAAGGCATGAAGATACTGCGCGAGCTCTATGCCATTGCCCGTGAGGACAAGCGCGAGAAATGCTCGCTCAGCCACCTCCGCGTAGGCTTGAAGTGTGGTGGCAGCGACGGCTTCAGCGGCATCACCGCCAACCCGTTGGTGGGCGAGTTCTCCGACTACCTGGTGGCACAGGGCGGCACATCGATTCTCACCGAGGTGCCTGAGATGTTCGGTGCCGAGACCATCTTGATGAACCGTTGCGAGACTCCCGAGTTGTTCGACCAGACCGTGAAGTTGGTGAACGACTTCAAGGAATACTTCCTCAGCCATGGCGAGCCCGTAGGCGAGAATCCCTCGCCAGGCAACAAGGCCGGCGGCATCTCCACACTCGAGGACAAGGCATTGGGATGCACCCAGAAATGCGGCCGTGCCCCGGTGAGCGGCGTGCTGTCGTATGGCGACCGCCTGAAGGTGAACGGCCTGAACCTGCTCTCCGCCCCCGGCAACGACCTGGTGGCTGCCACCGCCCTTGCTTCTGCCGGATGCCAGATCGTGCTCTTCACCACGGGCCGTGGCACCCCATTCGGCACTTTCATCCCCACGATGAAGATTGCCACCAACAGCAACCTCTTTGCCCACAAGCCCAACTGGATTGACTTCAATGCCGGCAAGTTGGTGGAGGGCACCTCGATGAGCGACCTGCTCAAGGAGTTTGTGGAGAAGATCATCGCCGTGGCCAATGGCGAGAAGACCCAGAACGAGAAGAATGGCTATCGCGAGATCTCTATCTTCAAGAATGGAGTGACGCTTTAGACAAGACTTGACGAGGGTGTGCCGGAATGTATTTTCCGACATACCCTCATCACACCCCACCACGGGGTCACTTCCGTGCCCACCGTTGTTAGGAAAAGATGAGAGAGCGTAAGTGAATGAGACGCTGAGAGATTGATTGGAATTTGGAAATGTATAGTTAATATAGATTATGAGCAACAAACGAGGCCTGTTCGCACTGAGCCCATTATTCGTTTTCGTATTCGTGTATCTGGTTGGTTCGCTGGCAGCAGGCGACTTCTACAAGATACCGCTTACGGTGGCGTTCCTGATCGCCAGCGTGTATGCCATCACCACCACTACGGGTGCCACCCTGAAAGACCGCATCTCGCACTTCACCCGTGGTGCCAGTACGGGCAACCTTATACTGATGCTGTGGATTTTCGTGATGGCAGGTGCCTTCGCCTCCTCGGCCAAGGACATGGGCAGCATCGACTCTACCGTGAACCTCACCTTGTCGCTCCTGCCAGGCAACATGATACTGGCCGGACTGTTCATCGCCTCGTGCTTCATCTCTATCTCCATCGGCACCAGTGTGGGCACCATCGTTGCCCTTACCCCCATAGCCGCGGGCATAGCCCTCTCAACCGGGTCGAACACGGCCCTGCTGACCGCCGTCGTGGTAGGCGGAGCGTTCTTCGGCGACAACCTGTCGTTTATCTCCGACACCACCATCGTGGCCACCCAGACCCAGCATTGCCGCATGAGCGACAAGTTCAGGGTGAACCTCTACCTCACCCTTCCCGCCGCCATCCTCATCCTGATCTCTGCCGCCTTTGGCATGAACGTGATGGCCGTTCTGACGCTTGGTCTGCTGATGACCGGCATCATCGGCATCTGGAGCGGCTCCTACGACCTTTACGGATGGTTTGGCTCTATGGGTAAGGGCATCACCGGCATGGGCGAGCTGATCATCATCACCATGATGGCCGGCGGCCTGCTCGAGATTATCCGCATCAACGGAGGGATTGACTACATCATCGGCAAGCTCACCCGCCATGTGAATGGCAAGCGTGGTGCCGAGCTGTCGATTGCGGCCCTGGTGAGCCTGGTGAATGCCTGTACGGCCAACAACACGGTGGCCATCCTCACCGTGGGCGAGATATCGAAAGACATCGGCGACCGCTACGGGCTTGACAACCGCAAATGCGCCAGCATCCTCGACACCTTCTCGTGCTGCATGCAGGGCCTCCTGCCCTACGGCGCGCAGGTGCTGATGGCCGCCGGTCTGGCACAGGTGAACCCCATCAACATCATCCCCTACCTATACTACCCACTGACATTGGGATTCGTTGCCCTGATGTCGATCCTACTCAGATATCCGAAGAAATATTCATAAACGACTCAAGAGAAAACATCAATGATTGTATACGAGATTGAGAAGAGCAACTTCATCACCATTCTGCGGAGTGGTGCCTTCGACGACAGCAAGCCCATCGGCATGTTGTCGGACTTCAAATGGAAAAAACTCATCGAACTGGCCCGGATTCACGACGTGATCCATTTCTTCGCCCAGGGCCTGGAGCATTATTACTATGACGACAACCTGAACCTATCCGAGGAGCACATTGCCGAAATCAAATCGCTGATGCAGCAGACCCCTCTCCACACCATCCCCGAACTTTACGACTTCGACAAGGTTCACCTGCACGACACCAAACTTGAGGGCAAGTTGCAGGGCATCGTGAGTCAGGAGCACAAGGACATGGAGAAATCGTATGAGACGATGCAGTTGGCCGCCATCATCATCGAGAATGTGAACAACATCCTCTCTGGCCGCAGTTTCCTGCGTGGCATTGTCGACCTGGGGCGTTACTTGCGTCTTGATGGCAACCGTGTTGACTTCGTGAAACTAGAGAAATGGCTTCAGCAGACCAAGATGACCAATATGGCACAGTTGCAGGGCAACTTGCTGATCGAGGCTTTTGGCTTCACTGCCGAGGAATTGCCATTTGTCAACCATCACGACCACAGGGTGGGCCAAGTGCTTGAGAACGCCATCACCACCAATGTGACTAGAGAAGGTGAGAAATGGGAGTTCAGACAGAGCAAGAGCGGCTTTATCGTGAGCAGTCCACAACAGGCCATCCGCTCTATCCGCCATTCGCTTCGCTATCGTCGTTATGCACGCAAGGAAGCCTATGCCACGATATACAAAGGATTCCTCAAAGGACTATCCGAGATAGAGGAGTGAGAACTCTGAGACGGCTCCATGAAAATGCATGATGTCAATCGAAAAAAAAGAAAAAAACATCTTGATATTTTGAAGTTTCATTATTAATTCTTATTTTTGCTTTTTTAAGCAACCGCCCCCATTATTTCGGCTTCAGTCACTAAAATGCGGCACAGTGGCAAACACATGGAGCGAGATGGGAACAACCGAGGTTACAATAACAAATACTCTGTCTAACCCAAGTGCCGCGACCTTGACTATAGCATGAAAACAAAATCTATCATTTTCGGTTTGTTCATTGCCGCATCCTTTATGGTATCGTGCAAGGACATTGGCCTGAAGAAGTCGAAAGATGCCGACCCACTCGATGTGATCGAGACTCTGAGCAATGACATTTCGAGCAAGAGCGACGATTGGAGCAAGGAAGACTGGGACGATGCTGCCGACTTGCTGGAGAATGCCTTAGGCGACCTGCCCGACCGTCTGACCGATGATGAGTCGACCATTGTGAGTTCGGCAGTCTCCAGGATGAAAGTCTATGGCGAGCGTCATCGCCGCAAAGCCTCCGGATTGCTCGAGGCCCTCGAGAAATTCAGTCCTGCAGAAGAAGAACCAGCCATTGCCGAGGCTGAGTCGAAGCCTGAGCCCGCTAAAGCCGCCGAGCAACCAGTTGCTGCTGAGCCCGCTCCTGCTCCTGCCCCAGCCCCCGCACCTAAAGTGTCTGTAGCCGGATTGCTTCCTGCCCATGTTATCCGTGAAGGAGGCTATACGAATGTACGCCAAGGGCCGGGAACCAACTATGCTATCGTGACAAAGGTGAAAGACGGCAACGCCATCTACTATACCGCCTATAATGCCAATTGGTGCAATGTGTACAACACAGCTGGCCAATTCCTTGGCTACATGCACAAGAGCAAGGTGATACCCGACGGAGCACCTGCCGCTCCCGCTGCCACTTCCCGCAGGGCAGCAGTAGCCACTGGCACAGTGTACGATTGGCTCGCCCAGCGCTATGTCACCGATGCCGACGTCCGCAACTTAAACAGCAGCCAACTGCGCATACTGCGCAATGCCATCTATGCCCGTCACTACCGCAAATTCCAGGATGCCGGTCTGCGCAATTATTTCAACACGTTCCAATGGTATGACGGCTACCGCAACGAGATTCCCGCCAGCGAACTCAATAAATACGAGAAATACAACATCCAGTTTATACAACGCTATGAATGATAATGCAAGCAGAGTGCTACTTGCATCCTCTTGACCATACATGATCGACACGCTACTTTACTACCTAAACATATGATATATGAATAAGAAACTAAGAATACTATTCCTCCTGCTTTCGTGCTGTGTGCTGACAGTGGCGAAAGCAGAGGATGTCGTGTTCGTGTTCGCGGACATGGGATTCATAAATGCACAAGAAGTGACCGACGTGCCTCTCGGTGATGTGAATCTTACATTCAGCAAAGCGGAAGGACAAAATGCCCCTGCGTATTATACCAAGGGAGCTGCTATCCGAGTGTACAAGAACAACACTGTAAAATTTGCTTCTTCTAATGCGAGCAAGAAAATCACTAAGGTGGTGATGACCTTTGATTCTAGCAACAAACCTTTGTCTAACGTAGATTATGGTATTTCACTATCCATTTCGGATAATGTGGCTACTTGGGAGGGAGAAGAAGAATCATTCACACTAATCAACAGACCCGCTGACACCAGTAAGTTGTGGTTCACGAAAATCGTCGTGACGCTCAGTGGTGGCGGCAGCAGCGAAGTGTATCCCGAGGTGACCTCGCTGACCGACCTGAAGGCACTTGAGCCGGGCACGTTGGCATGGCTTACCTTTGGCCGCGACAATCCCGGCAACATCGAGTATGTGTATGAAGCCAATGCCACGGAAGCCTACGTACGCGACAACGCCACGGCAGTGCGTTTCTTCGATTTCCTACCCGACGATCCCGGATGGCACACCCATATCAATGGTGCACTTATCGGCAGAGTGCTGGGCAAATATGAGGTGAACAACGGCATGCCCGAGTTTACCCATGTCGATGCCAGCTTTGCCGACTCCATCCTCTGTCTGGACTACTGGCATGAATCCGAGCCCAGGAAAATCGGTCAACTCTCCGAACTTGCAGGTAGTACTTACCGCGCCGACCTGGTGGAGGTAGAGGAGGTGGGCCTTACCTTGACAGGCGGGAAATACTATCTTTCACATGGTAGCGACCAGCTTGCCATTACCGATCGATTTGGCCACAGTGATGAAATTCCCGACAATGTAAAAGGCAAGTCGTTCAACGTCACAGGCATACTTGGCACCTCATCCGATGGTAACGCTTCGCAACTCTACTTCACCAAGATTCTGGAAGTGGTGCCCGAGCTTGTTCTCGACGAAAACCTCTATACCAATGCCAATACCATTGGCATCTACAACGGACGCGACGTGAACGTATCGCTTACGCGCAAACTGATTACCGGCTCCTGGAATACACTCTGCTTGCCTTTCGACATCGCCGATTTCTCCGATTTCGTAGGCTCTTCAAAGTTGGCTGCCCTAAGCGGTTACGACGCCACCACCAACACACTGGAGTTTACCAGTGTGAATTCACTCGAGGCGGGCGTGCCATATCTTGTATATCCTGAGCAGGATGTTGACGTTTTCAACGTTTTTGGTTCGACCATCGACAGCGAGTTGAAACCCGTGAGCCTTGCTTCCTGGGATTTCATCGGCATTTACGACCCGGTTACACTCTATGCCGGCGACACTAGCGTGTTGTTCCTTGGCGAGGGCAATACCCTCTATTATCCTAATGTGACGAATGATCTGAAAGCCTTCCGCGCCTACTTCAAGACAAGTAGTGAGAGCTGTGCGAACATCTGCGTGGATGGTATCTCTACGGGAATTACAACCGCCACTCTCGACGGCAACGACGGTGATGGACGTATATACAACGTCAGTGGCCAGTTCATTGGCACTCAGTCAAGCAGCTTGCCGAAGGGTGTGTATCTGCGTAATGGTAATAAGATTATCGTAAAATAATCGGTCATGAAAATCATTAATCAACAGAGGAGGAAAGACATGAAAAAGTTCATCATACTGTTGGCATTGATGCTGTCGTCGGTGGCAGCCATGGCCGAGGAAAAGAATGACACCGTTATCATCACGCTCCAGAACGGCACCGAGGTGCGCTATACCACCGACGAGTTCGACCGCGTGCAGATTATCTACAATCTGAAATATGGTGTGAAAGTGTACTTGAAGAACGGCAAGTCGAAAGACTACCTGGCTACGAAAGTGGTGGTGGCCCAATACCACCAAGGTGGCGAGGTGGTGACCAACCACAACCGCAACCTCTACCGTGCGAAACTGCTGGAGTATCCCCATCTTGCCGAAGACTCTACAATGAATCAACTTGTTATCAAGTCGACTGCCGACTATGGCATCACATTCAGTCTGGAGTGGAGTTATAAGGACAAGGCCAACCGCTGGACGTGCTACCAAATGCATGCAGGGAATATGCAAAGCAACGTCAAGCGAAAGGATGACTTCAGGGAAGACCCCGAGATTCCTGAGCAATATCGCTCTAAACAATCAGATTACGATGCCGATTATGATGATGAGTTTGACCGTGGCCATCTCTGCCCATCGGCCGATAGGTTATGTTCACGAGAACAAAACTCACAGACGTTCTTTTTCAGCAACATGCAACCACAGTTTTCAAAACACAATCAAGTGATTTGGAATAATTTTGAAGGAAAAGTACGTGACTGGGCAGGCAAATGCGACACACTTTATGTGGTAAAAGCCGCCACTATCCGTTCCGACCAGGTGTATCCCGACAAGAAACTCGGCACACTTCCTGTTCCGAAGTATTTCTATATGGCTCTTCTTCAGTATGACAAGGCTTCTGACAGCTATGAGGCTATGGCATTATGGACCATACATGAGAATGTATCTATTACCAAAGCCAACTTCAAGGATTACGCCATCTCCATCGACGAGTTGGAGGAGCGCACCGGCATCGACTTCTTCTGCAATCTGCCCGACGATATAGAGGACAAAGTGGAAAAGAAGCTCGACCTCAGCAAATGGTAGCGGGAAAGACTCGTAAAATCTGAATATCAAAAAAGGCCATCGCCGACAAGCGATGGCCTTTTGATATAAATTCTTGGAGTTCAGAAGTTCAGGAGTTCAGGAGTTGCAGACAATAGCCCTTAAGTCTTAAACCGCTTATCATCTGCACTCTTTATCTATTTTGAGAAAGAAGCAATTACTTTACCTCGACATTTGCAACTCCCTGATAAGCTGGCGCTGATGCTCGGTGAGATTGGTGGGCAGCTTCACCTGGTAGGTGATGATGAGGTCGCCGAAGGTGCCGTCGCCACGGTCGAAGCCCTTGCCCTTCAGGCGTACCTTCGTGCCGGGCTGCGTCTCGGGCTTCACCTTCAGTTTCACCTTCGACCCGTTGCTGAGCGAGAGAATCACCTCGCCTCCGAGCAGCGCCGTATAAAGGTCGATATTCACCGTAGCATTCATCTCGCCGCCACCCGTGCGCCGTGACGTGGAACCGCCCTGACGACCGAAAATCTGCTCGAAGAAGCTACTGAATCCGCCCTTGCCACCATTGGTGAACATGCTGAAATCAAATCCGTCGAAGGGAGAGCCACCCCCACCCGACTGCCAATATTGTCCGCCACCGGCACCGCCGGCCTTCTCGAAAGCCTCGGCCTGTCGCCACTGCTCTCCATACTGGTCGTATTTCTTCCGTTTCTCAGGGTCGCCAATCACCTCGTAAGCCTCTTGCAAGGCCTGGAATTTGGCCTTTGCCTTGGGGTCGTCGGGATGCAGGTCGGGATGGAACTGCTGTGCCCTCTTGTGATAGGCCTTCTTCACGTTGGCCTGTGGGATGTTCTTGTCAACACCCAGAATTTTGTAATAATCAATGAATGCCATAATTACACCTCCTTTTTTTTACTTTATTTGGTGCAAAAAACGTGCCAATCGGTGTTTTTCGTACACTTTCTGACAAATCCCAATGCGATGGCCGCCAGCCAACAGTTAATAATTATTAAATGTCATGTTTTTGCCCTTCGCGAAATAATAAAATAAGGTGCAAGGATGGTGTTATTTGCCGAAAAAGCAGTACCTTTGCACCCGATTTTCAATCAACATAAAGTCTAACTTTATTAAATCATTCATTTTTTATTAATTCATTTTATGTCAAACTTTAAAAACGTTCAGCCTCTCGACGACTTCAATTGGGAAGAGTATGAGAATGGCGGCATGAACAACGCAAGCAAATCAGACCTCGAGAAGGCCTATGATGAAACCCTCAACAAAGTGAGCGAGCATCAGGTTGTTGACGGTAAGGTAATCTCTTTTGACAAGAAGGAAGTTGTTGTCAACATTGGTTACAAGAGCGACGGTATTATCCCCGCAAGCGAGTTTCGCTACAACCCCGACCTGAAGGTTGGCGACATCGTAGAAGTTTACGTAGAAAATCAGGAAGACAAGAAAGGTCAGTTGATTCTTTCGCACAAGAAGGCCCGTCTGAGCAAGAGCTGGGAGCGTATCAACGCTGCTCTTGACAACGAGGAAGTTATCCAGGGCTACATCAAGTGCCGCACGAAGGGTGGTATGATTGTCGATGTATTCGGCATCGAGGCCTTCCTCCCCGGCAGCCAGATCGACGTTCACCCCATCCGCGACTACGACGTGTTCGTTGGCAAGACCATGGAGTTCAAGGTGGTGAAAATCAACCAGGAGTTCCGCAACGTGGTGGTATCTCACAAGGCCCTCATCGAGGCCGAGCTCGAGGCTCAGAAGAAGGAGATCATCAGCAAGCTGGAGAAGGGACAGATTCTGGAAGGTACCGTGAAGAACATCACCTCTTATGGTGTGTTCGTAGACCTTGGCGGTGTAGACGGACTCATCCACATCACCGACCTGTCATGGGGCCGCGTAAGCGATCCGAAAGAGGTTGTTGCCCTCGACCAGAAGATCAACGTCGTTATTCTCGACTTCGATGACGAGAAGAAGCGCATCGCCCTTGGTCTGAAGCAACTCACTCCGCATCCATGGGATGCTCTCGACGAGAACCTGAAGGTGGGCGACCACGTGAAGGGCAAGGTAGTGGTGATTGCCGACTACGGTGCATTCGTAGAGATTGCCCCGGGTGTGGAAGGTCTGATCCACGTATCGGAGATGAGCTGGAGCCAGCACCTGCGCTCAGCCCAGGAGTTCATGCACGTGGGCGACGAGGTAGAGGCCGTGATCCTCACCCTCGACCGCAGCGAGCGCAAGATGTCGCTTGGCATCAAGCAGCTGAAGGAAGACCCATGGGAGGCTATCGAGGTGAAATATCCTCTTGGCTCGAAGCACACCGCCAAGGTGCGCAACTTCACCAACTTCGGTATCTTCGTGGAGCTTGAGGAAGGTGTTGACGGTCTGATCCACATCAGCGACCTCTCCTGGACCAAGAAGGTGAAGCATCCCTCTGAGTTCACACAGGTTGGCGCCGACATCGACGTTGTGGTTCTCGAGATCGACAAGGAGAACCGTCGTCTGAGCCTTGGCCACAAGCAGCTTGAGGACAACCCATGGGATACCTACGAGACCCTCTACACTCCTGGTTCGGTACACATCGGCAAGATCACCGAGCTGATGGATAAGGGAGCCGTGATTGCCCTGAACGAGGGCGGTGAGGGCTTTGCCACTCCGAAGCACCTGGAGAAGGAAGACGGTTCGAAGGCCCAGCAGGGTGAGGAACTCCCCTTCAAGGTTATCGAGTTTGTGAAGGAGACCAAGCGCATTATCCTCTCGCACAGCCGCACCTTCGAGGAGGGCAAGGAAGAGAAGAAGCCCGCCCGCAAGCATGCAGCTCCTAAGAAGGACGAGACCCCGGTCATCAACAACCAGACTGGTGGCACCACTCTTGGCGACCTCGATGCTTTGGCAGAGCTGAAGAAGAGAATGGAAGGCAAATAAGCCATCCTGAGATAACGGGAGCCTGTTCGTAAAGGGACAGGCTCTTTTTTCTATCAGCAGAAAAAAATTAATGGAAGGAACTTGTGTTTCTCCTTATCGAAGACTATGAATCACTAATCAAGAAAACAATATTATGGAACGGACATGGAGATGGTTTGGCAAGAACGACAAGATAACGCTTGCCATGCTCCGTCAGATCGGAGTGGAAGGAATTGTGACCGCCCTGCACGACGTGCCCCTGGGCGAAGTATGGACCCGTGAGAAGATCAGGGACCTGAGAGAGTATATCGAGAGTTATGGCATGCGCTGGAGCGTGGTGGAGTCGCTGCCCGTGGTGGAGACCATAAAATATGGTGGTCCCGACCGCGACGAGCAGATAGAGGTGTACAAGGAAAGCCTCCGCAACCTCTCGGCCGAGGGCATCCATACCATCTGCTACAATTTCATGCCCGTGCTCGACTGGGCCCGCACCGACCTGCTTCACGACAACCCCAATGGCAGTTCGAACCTGTATTTCTCGTATGCCGAGTTTGCCTATTTCGACATCTACATCCTGAAGCGCGAAGGCGCCCGCGAGGAGTGGGCGAAGTTTGAGTTCCCCGCCGGCGTGGGCCAGGGCCGCAACGTGCTTGCCGAGGCCGACGAGCTTTCGAAGACAATGACTCCTGAGAAAGAGCACAAGCTCGTGGAGAACATCATCATCAAGACGCAGGGATTCGTCTCGGGCAACTTCAGCGAGAACGACGAGGCCCCCATACAGAAGTTCCGCGACTTCCTCGACCTCTACAAGGGCATCGACAAGGCCCAGCTCCGTGCCAACATGAAATACTTCCTCGAGGCCATCATGCCCACTTGCGAGGAATGCGGCATGAACATGTGCGTTCACCCCGACGACCCACCCATCGAGATTCTCGGCCTTCCGCGCATCGTGCGCACCGAGGAAGACATCGAGTGGTTCCTCAATGCCGTGGACAACAAGCACAACGGCCTCACCTTCTGTGCCGGCTCGCTCTCTGCCGGAGCATATAATAATGTGGTGGAGATGGCCCGCAAGTTTGCACCCCGCACCCACTTCGTGCACCTCCGCTCCTGCCATATCTTCCCCAACGGCGACTTCACAGAGGCCAGCCACTTGGGAGGCCGTGCCGACATCGTGGAGCTCGCCCGCATCTTCGAGCGCGAGAATCCCGAGCTGCCCATGCGCGTAGACCATGGCATGACGATGCTTGGCGACGAGGAGCGTGGCTACAACGCAGGCTACAGCTTCCTCGGCCGCATGTTCGCTCTCGGCCAGGTGCAGGGCATCCTTGCCACCGTAGACCGCGAGCTGGGCATCGAATACAAACAACCCGGTTTCTTCGACTAACATCAAAAAACGACTATCATGAAACTTACCGACATCCTTTCAGGCAAATACGATGCCCAGGAATGGGAATCGAAGGGCTACCAACTGCCCAAGTTCGACATAGCCGCCGTATGCAAGAAGACCCACGACGACCCCAGATGGGTGCACTTTGGTGGTGGCAACATCTTCCGCGCATTCCCGGCAGCCATTCTCAACGACGCCCTCAACAGCGGCCAGTACGACCATGGCGTGATCGTGGCCGAGACCTTCGACTTCGAGGTCATCGACAAGGCCTACGCTCCCTACGGCAACCTCTCGCTGCTCGTGAGCCTACAGTCTACCGGTACGATTGAGAAGAAGGTCATCGCCTCGGTGACCGAGGCCCTGAAAGCCGACTACCAGTTTGACGACTGGAACCGCTTGGTGGAGATTTTCCGTGCCCCCTCGCTGCAGATGATCTCGTTCACCATCACCGAGAAGGGCTACAGCGTGGCTCCTGCCGACCTGGAGCGTGGCCTGAAGCCCGTGCTCGCCATGGGCAAGGTGACCGCCCTGCTCTATGAGCGTTTCCAGGCCGGAGCACTCCCCCTCACCGTGCAGAGCATGGACAACTGCTCGCACAATGGCGACAAGGTGAAGGCCGGTGTCTTCGCCTATGCGGAGAAATGGGTGGCCGACGGACTTGTGGCCGGAGCTTTCCTCGACTATCTGAAAGACGAGACGAAGATCACCTTCCCCTGGTCGATGATCGACAAGATCACTCCCCGTCCGCACGAGAAAGTGCAGGCCATGCTTGCCGCCGACGGCTTCGACGACAACAACTACATCGAGACAGAGAAGCACACCTTCACCGCCCCGTTCGTGAACGCAGAGGAAGTGCAGTATCTGGTGATTGAGGACAACTATACCAACGGCCGTCCCCCACTCGACCTTGGCGGTGCCCTCTACACCACGCGCGAGACAGTGGACAAGGTGGAGACGATGAAGGTGACGACCTGTCTGAACCCGCTCCACACTGCCATGTCGATCTATGGCTGCATGCTGGGCTACACGCTCATCTCTGCCGAGATGGCCGACGACGACCTGCGCAGCTTCATCCAGAAGATTGTCTACATCGAGGCCATGCCGGTGGTCACCGACCCGGGTGTGCTCAATCCCTACGAGTTTATCGGCGCGGTCATCAACCGCAGGCTTCCCAACCCCTTCATGCCCGACGCCCCACAGCGCATCGCCATGGATACCAGCCAGAAGCTGCCCATCCGCTTCGGCGAGACCATCAAGAAGTATGTGGCCCGCGGCCTCGACATGTCGAACCTCCAGCTCATTCCGCTCACCCTGGCAGGCTATGCCCGCTACCTGAAAGGAATCAAGGACGACGGCACTCCCTTCGAGCCATCCCCCGACCCCATGCTCGCCGAGCTCCAGGCCATCGTTGCGCCGTTGGAGATTGGCAAGGCCGACCAGGACTACAGTTGCCTGCGCGACCTGTACAGCCGGGCCGACGTGTTTGGCCTCGACCTCTATGCTGCCGGCCTTGGCGAGCAGATAGAAGGCATGGTGAAGGAGCTCTATGCCGGCGAAGGTGCCGTGAGAGCCACCCTCCACAAATATGTATCGGCAAGATAACATGCGAACACCCAGATACCAAAAAACCAGGCGGAGGATGCTCCGCCTGGTTTTTTGTGTCTCAGTCAAAGAGACGATATGTTGGTTAGTAAGTTATAAAAAGGATGGTCATACCGCCGCACAACATCCACTGTAGATAGAATTCATGTGCAAAGATAATGCAAGGTAGTTTCAAATCATGGGACATGTTGTGGAAAAAAAAGGGAAACCAAGTATTTTCATCGTTTTTTGGGGGCATTTCTCCACACGATAACGTAAACCTTTACGTTTTTTTATAGGTTTTTTCGGGTGGATATCGCGAATAATTGATTAACTTTGCGGATGCAAACTCAGATGGTTTACAACGAAAAACATCAACTTAATCTCTATAACAAATGAAGAAATTAAAAGAATTGAACAAGCGCACCGCTCCGAAGAGCGTGATGCCCGAGAAAATCATTCAGTTTGGTGAAGGTAACTTCCTCCGTGCTTTTGTAGATTGGATTATCTGGAACATGAACCAGAAGACCGACTTCAATGGCAGCGTGGTGGTGGTGCAGCCCATTGAGCGCGGTATGGTAGACTGGCTTAACGGCCAG
>ONSV01000234.1 GCA_900320585.1 uncultured Prevotellaceae bacterium
AGTTTCGCGAAGAGTTGAAACCCAAGATGCGCTACCAGCTGGTCAACCGCTTTACCGGACAGCCCTTGCGCGTGGTGGAACATATCGGCTGCCACTATGCCAAGATTTTTCCTCACCATGGGGTGGGAAAGGCGGAGTTTCCCTATGTGTTGGCCGGCATGATAGAGTCGTGGGGCGGCGAGGTGGTGGACTACCCCGAGCGGCGCCATTGCTGTGGTTTTGGTTTCCGCCAGTATCTTGTGCAGGAGAACCGTGGCTACAGCATTGCCAATACCAAGAAGAAATTTGAGTCGATGGAGCCTTACGAACCCGACTTCATCCTCACCAATTGTCCGGGTTGCGCCATGTTCTTGGACAAATGGCAGTATACCATTGCCGAGATGGAGCACAAGACCTATGACCAGGCAGGTTATGGTATTCCGGTGCTGACTTATGAAGAGCTGACCGGACTGCTGCTGGGCTATGACCCATGGGAGATGGGTATGCAGCTGCATCAGGTGCAGGTGGATAGGCTATTGGACAAGATTGGTGTGGCCTACAAACCCGAAGAGAAATATTTAGGCGTTGGCGGGAAGCTGCTGCCCACGCCCCTTAAACCCGAAATACTGAAACAATGAAAAAAGTAGCCGTCATAGGTGCCGGCCCTGCCGGTATTGAGGCTGCCTCGCTGCTGGCAGCCCAGGGCCTCCAGGTGGCCCTTTTTGAGAAAGAGAGCCAGCCGCTGCACAACCTCACCGACAAAGCTTTTCTCTTTCCCAATTTTGCCGATGCCCGCCAGGTGTCGGAACGTTTGCTTGAGAAGCTTCACACTCCAGGCATCGCGCTGCTGAAAGACACGCCGGTTGTTTCGCTGCTTGCACCCACGGCAGGCGGCTCCTGGCAAGTGAATGGACAGGGGTTTGATGCCGTGCTGCTCACCTCGGGCTATACTACCTTTGATGCCCGCCGCAAGGAGGAGCTGGGCTATGGCATCTACCCGGGCATACACACCTCGTTGGAGATGGAGCAGATGCTGCGCGAAGGAAAGATAGTGAACACCATAGGCGATATGCCGCGGCGGATAGCCTTCCTGCAATGTGTAGGGTCGCGAGACGAAAAGGTTGGCAACCACTATTGCTCCAAGCTTTGTTGCGTCACGGCCGTGAAGCAGGCTATTGAGGTGAAGAAACTCATACCACAATGCGAGGTGTATGTCTTCTATATGGATTTGCGCATGTGGGGACAGCATTTTGAAGAATTGTACCGCCAGGCACAGACTGACTATAACATCAAGTTTATCCGTGGCCGAATATCGGAAGCAGGAGGTACCTTTGACCGCCGCGTGCAAATCAAGGCCGAAGACACCCTTATGGGCCGACCCATGAAGCTCACCGTCGACCTCTTTGTCCTGATGGTGGGCATGGAGGCCTCGCAGGGCACCCGCAGTCTTGCAGCGCAGGCGGGCATAGCAGGCGAATACGGCTTTGCTCAGGCTTGCGACCCCCACACCGCCGACAACTGTACCGCTCGTGACGGCCTCTTTGTTGCAGGCAGTTGCAAGCGTCCCATGACGCTCACCGACACGCTTGCCGATGCACGGTCGGCCGCATGGGAAGTGCTGCGTTACCTTCACTCTGGCCTTAAATAATCAACGCTCCGCACAAATCATCATCCTACACTCATGCCTGTTTTTGAAGCCCAAGCAATCCATACCGTAGCCCTCCACCGCGTGGGCAACAAAGCTACCGAGGAGGGGTTTGTCCTCTCCAGCCAGCCGCTGAAACTCACCGAGCCGTTGCAGGACTTGCTCATCCGCTATTTTCTCACCCCCTTTAAAGTTGAGGAGTACTATCATTTTTATGATGACGACAACCTGGAGCTGAACGAAGTCTTTGGCAGTTGCCAGCAGATATTCCTCGACCCCGACAGTCTGATGGAGGAGTCGTGTAGGTTGGCTCGCCACCTTTACAATGCCTCTACCCATGCCAACATCAAGGGTGGAGAGCTGTTTGTGGTTTATTTCTCTGAGTGTATGTTCAATGGCGAGAAAATGGATGCCATAGGGCTTTTCAAATCGGAGAATAAAGAATCGTTCCTGAAAGTGCAGCACGACGAGGAACGCTGGAGCACCCAGGCCGACGACCCCAGCGCTCAGGCACAATACCGCCTGGAGGTGGAGCGAGGCATTAATCCCAACAAGCTCGACAAAGGTGCCTTGATTTTCAACAGCGAGCGCGACAAGGGCTATATTGTGAGTGTGGTGGATGCCACCAATCGCAGCACCGATGCCCTCTACTGGAAGGACACTTTCCTGCAGGTGCGCCAGCGCGAGGACGAGTATTACAACACCCACACCGAGATGCAAGCCTACAAGAAATTCGTCACTGACGAACTGCCACAGCAGTTTGAAGGGGTTAGCAAAGCCGACCAGGCCGACATGCTGAATCGGTGTAGCAACTATTTCAAGCAGAACGACAACTTCGACTTACAGACCTTTACCGATGAGGTGATTGCACAACCCGAGGTGATAGACAGTTTCCGCCAGTATTTCAACGACATTGATACCTCCCTGAATGAGCAAAAAGGCATGGATGAAGAACTCAAGACCTGGTTCAAGGAACAAGTGGGGAAATAATCAAACCCTTTGGTACACCGTCGCCACGCGGCTCACATTGTAGACTTTCATGGTGATAGCGTCTCCCTTCTTCTCCGAGGGGAACTTCACACTTGCATCGA
>ONSV01000133.1 GCA_900320585.1 uncultured Prevotellaceae bacterium
CAGCCCAAAGCCTATAAAAGCGAAAGAACCACACATACATTAATTATTTAATACCTTAATAGATTATGGATATTACGATTGCCTTCCTGATTGCCGCAGCCGTGCTGCTGCTCGTCATCTTCATCGCCCTGTCGTATGTCAAGGCACCGCCCTCCTACGCCTTCATCATCTCCGGTCTGAGCAGAGAGCCCCGCGTGCTCATCGGCTCCGGCGGATTCCGCATCCCCTTCCTCGAGCGCCTCGACAAGGTGTATCTCGGACAGATTACCGTCGACATCAAGACCGAGGAGAGCGTGCCCACCAACGACTTCATCAATGTGGATGTCGACGCAGTGGCCAAGATACGCGTCACACCCAACCCCGAGGGCACACGACTGGCTGCCAAGAACTTCCTGAACATGACACCGCCCATGATTGCCGACCAGCTGAAAGACTCGCTGCAGGGTAACATGCGTGAGATTATCGGTACGCTCGACCTGCGCTCGCTGAACACCGACCGCGACGGATTCTCCGACCAAGTGATGATGAAGGCATCGCCCGACATGAGCAAGTTGGGTATCGAGATTATCAGCTGCAACATACAGAACGTGACCGACCGTGAGGGACTCATTCATGACCTTGGTGCCGACAATACGGCGAAGATCAAGAAAGACGCGTCGATCAACCGTGCCAATGCCGAGCGCGACGTGAAAATCCAGGTCGCCCATGCCGACAAGGAGGCCAACGACGCCCGTGTGGATGCTGATACGGCCATCGCCATCAAGAACAACGACCTGGCGCTGAAACGGGCCGCTCTTAAACTGCAGGCCGATACCGCCCAGGCCGATGCGGACGCCGCTTACTCTATCCAACAGCAAGAGCAGCAGAAGACCATCAACATCAAGACCGTCGAGGCTCAGATCGAGAAGACCCGCCGCGAGCAGATCCTCTCCAAGGAGCAGATCGAGATCAGGATGAACCAGCTGGCAGCGGAAGTGGAGAAGAAGGCCGATGCCGACAAGTACCAGATACAGAAGAATGCCGAGGCCGACCTTGAGCAGCGCAAGCGTGTGGCCGAGGCCCAGCGCTATGAGGCTGAGCAGAAGGCATTGGCACAGAATGCCGCCTCGGATGCTACCCGTTACCAACTGGAGCAGGAGGCTCAGGGTATCAAGGCCAAGGGAGAGGCCGAGGCCTATGCCATCCTCAAGAAAGGTGAAGCCGAGGCTATGGCCATGGACAAGAAGGCCGAGGCCTACAAGAAATACAACAGTGCCGCCGTGGCCCAGATGATGATTGAGGTGCTGCCTCAGATCGTGGAGAATGTGGCCAAGCCCATCAGTGCCATCAAGGATGTCAGCATCTACAGTAGCGATGGCAATGGCATCACTTCGCTTTCGGGCAACGTGCCCGTGGCCATCAAGCAGGCCTTCGATGTGCTCAAGTCGGCTACCGGTGTCGACATGGCCGACATCATGCGTGCCGGCACGATAGAGGCTGTCACCACGCGCAATCTCAACCTGAACGACAATGCCCAGGACATTGTCGACGGGATAACGAAAGACAAGGAATAATACTTGTAATAATCGTTGAGACAAGGGAGTAGGCCAAATGGCTTGCTCCCTTTTACGTTTGCGAAACTATTTGATACATTTGAGGCTTTGAATTCTGTCGTTTTTTAGTAATTTTGCAAGAAATCAACTAATCCTTTTTCCTTATGAGACTTGATTTAGGCAAACGACACTTGCTGCTTGGCGTGTTTCTCACGGCAAGCATCGGTATTTGGGCCCAGAACCCCATTGTGCAGACATGGTTCACCACCGACCCCGCCCCTATGGTGCACGACGGCACGATGTATGTGTATACAGGCCATGATGAAGATGGGGCCGACTTCTTCTGGATGCAGGAGTGGCGCGTCTATTCCACCAAAGACATGGTGAACTGGACCGACCATGGCTCACCGCTCGCTCTTGAGAGTTTCTCCTGGGCCGACGACCGTGCCTGGGCATCGCAGTGCGTAGAGCGCGACGGGAAATTCTTCTGGTATATCTGCGCCCATTCCAAAATTTCGAAAGGAATGGCCATCGGCGTGGCCGTGGCCAACTCACCTACCGGGCCGTTCCGCGACGCGTTGGGCAAGCCCCTTTTCGAGAATGGTTCATGGGACCATATCGACCCCACGGTGTTCATCGACGACGATGGTCAGGCCTGGCTGATGTGGGGTAACCCCAGGGTGTATTATCTGAAGCTCAACCGCGACATGATTTCGTATGAGGGCGAGGTGGGCATGCTCCCTATGACCGAGGAGGCCTTTGGCTCGCCTGTGATGAATGAGCGTGAGAAGGGAAAGCAATACAAAGACTCGTATGTGGAAGGCCCATGGCTCACCAAGCGCAATGGCACCTATCAGTTGCTGTATGCCGCTGGTGGCGTTCCCGAGCATATCAGTTACAGCACGGCAAAGAACGTGCTCGGTCCGTGGACCTATGCTGGCGAGATCATGCCCTTGTGTGAGACCAACTCTTTCACCAACCACTGTGGCGTGGCCGACTTCAAGGGACACTCCTATTTCTTCTACCACACAGGAAAGCTGCCGCAGGGTGGTGGATTCGGACGTAGTGTGGCCATCGAGGAGTTCAAATACAACGCCGATGGCTCCTTCCCCAAAATCCTTCCTACCGACGAGGGTGTGAGGCCCGTGGCCACTTTCTCGCCTTATGGCAAGGTGCAGGCCGAGACAATGGCCTTCTCACGTGGCTTGAAAACCGAGCAGAACAGAAGAGTAGGAGTCTATGTCACCAGCATACACAATGGCGATTTTATCAAACTGCAGAACGTGGACTTTGGCAGCCGGCAGCCAGAATCCTTCTCCGTGCGTGTGGCCAGTGGCCTGCGTGGCGGACAGGTAGAACTACGTGCCGACAGTTTGGGCGGTTTGCTCATCGGCAAGATAGAGATTCCCTCCACTGGCGGATGGGAAGAATGGCGCACCCTTTCGACAAAGGAGTTGGCCAAGGTCACAGGCACACATGACCTGTATCTCAAGTTCACCGGAAGGAAAGGTCCCCAACTCTTCAACTTCGACTGGTGGGAGCTACGTGCCACCGACGACGCACCCAGAAGCAGAGTGGTAGAGGATGGCGGTACAGGTCCCTACAAGGCCGTGATGACCGAAGCCCACAATTTGCAGGCCCACACCATCCTCCGTCCGCAAGACTTGTCGAAGTTCGACAGCAACCATCCGCTGCCGGTGCTGGTCTGGGGCAATGGTGCATGCAGCAACTCTCCGTTCGAGCATGTGAAGTTCCTCAGCGAGATAGCGTCATATGGCTATCTCGTAGTGGCCACGGGTTTCATCCCGATGGACGACGAGCCCGATCATGGTCCCATGTCGAAGACAGAGCAACAGATAGAGAGCATCGACTGGGTATACGCCCAGAACGAAGACCCGAGCAGTCCGCTCTACCACAAGATTGACGTGAAGAAGTCGCTCTTCAATTGTGCCGATCCTCGCATCTCAGCCCTGATGATTTGCAACAGCGGCCTGTTCAATACGGAGAATGCACGCAGTGCCGTTGGCGGAATGCCCATGCCGCCGAAATCGAAACTCAATGAGATACATTGTCCTGTCATCTATCTCCTTGGAGGAAAAACCGACATTGCCTATGAGAATGGCATGGACGATTTCCATCGCATCAGTCATGTGCCGGCCATTGCTGCCAACCTGAATGTGGGACACGGCGGAACCTATGCCCAGTCCCATGGTGGCGAGTTTGCCATCGTTGCCCGCAACTGGCTTGACTGGCAACTGAAAGGCGACCAGACCGCTGCCAAGATGTTCGTGGGGAAGAAATGTGGTCTTTCTACCCGAACGGGATGGACAATCGAGAAAAACAAGAAGTCAAAATAATCTGATATCGTCCCCTCTCCTTGGTCTGCTCCAGGGGAGGGGCTTTTTAATCATTCGGTAATGAACAAATCACTCCTCACACTCGTGCTGGCTATCGTCACGATGGCCGTACAAGCCAAACCCATTGTCTCGCCCAACGAGCGCGTCACCGTAGAGACGAAAGGCAAGAAACTAATAGTGGGTTTCAACAGTCAGAAAGTATTGGAAATACCAGCCGTGGGATTCCTGGGCACGAAAGCGAAGCCCAAGTTCTTGTTTGTCAGACACTTGACAGATGACTACACCATGCTCTCGGGCAAACGGCTGCATTGTATCAACGAGGCCAACGAATACGAGGCTCCATTGGGAAAGGACGTGCGCATGGTGATGCGTGTCTACAACGATGGCATCGCCTTCAGGTATGAGTTTGCTAGTCTGCAGGGCAGCAAGGTTCCTGAGGAGCTAACGGCGTTCCGCATTCCCGAGGGAACGAAGCGGTGGATGCAGCAATGGACGGAGGCCTATGAAGGCTTCTTCCCCTCTTCGGTGACGGCCAAGGTGAAGCCCGAACGCAGTTTCTCCCCGCCATCGGTGGATGCCAACGGATTCAACAACCGTTGGGGGTATCCAGCACTGATAGAGTCTTCCCCCAACGTCTTCGCACTCATCACCGAGGCCAATATCGAGCGGAGGCAGAGCGCCTCTTGCCTCTACAATGAGGGCGACCTTTTCCGTGTTACCCCCGAAAAGAACGATCTGGAGTTGGATGGTGAGTGGCATACCCCATGGCGTGTGGTGATGGTGGGCAGCCTGGCCGATATCGTGGCCTCGACCCTTGTGACCGATGTGAGTGAGCCGAGCCAGATAGCTGATACCCAATGGATTCATCCCGGTGTGGTGTCGTGGGTCTATTGGGCCTACAATCATGGAAGCAAGAACTTCGACATCATCCGTAAATATGTCGACTTGGCTGTTTCGCTCCGCTTGCCCTATGTGCTCATCGACGCCGAATGGGACGAGATGGAGAATGGCAGGACCGTGGAGAATGCCGTGTCGTATGCCAAGTCGCAGGGCGTGCAACCGCTCATCTGGTATAACTCTTCGATAGGATGGATTGATGGCGCTCCCGGTCCCAAGTTCAGACTCAACAAACCTGAGGATAGGGAGAAGGAGTTCGCATGGTGCGAGCGCTTAGGCGTGGCTGGCGTGAAGATCGATTTCTTCTCTGGCGACAACCAGCGCAACATGGACTATTGCCTCGACTTGCTCGAGTGTGCCGCCAAGCATCACCTCTTGGTCAATTTCCATGGCGCGCCCATACCAAGAGGATGGCAGCGCACATGGCCTAACCTGCTTTCCACAGAGGGCGTCTATGGTGCTGAATGGTACAACAACGTGCCTACCTTTACGAGAAAGGCGGCATGTCATAACGCTACGCTCCCATTCACACGCAACGTGATTGGTCCAATGGACTACACCCCGTGTGCGTTCAGCGACTCCCAGCATCCGCATATCACCACCCACGCCCACGAGCTGGCACTCACCGTGCTCTTTGAGAGTGGCCTGCAGCATCTGGCCGACAGGCCTGAGAGTTTTCTCGCCCAACCCCAGCAGGTGCAGGATTTCCTAAGCCATCTGCCATCGGTGTGGGACGAGACGCGGCTTGTTGGCGGCTATCCGGGCGAGTGGGTGGTCATGGCACGGCGCAGAGGCGACACCTGGTATGTCGCTGGAATCAACGGAACAGACATGCAGCGTACCATACCGCTGTCGCTGCCTTTCGTCGGGGGCAAGCGTGCCTTGCTTTTCGAGGACGGCGACCCCTGGACGATATCCCCCTCGGCTGTCATTCCAAATGAATTGGTGTTGAAACCAAGGGGTGGATTCGTGATGGTGGTCGATGCTGGCGAGGAGACACGCCATTTCTCCGTGAAATATGTGGCTCCCAATGCCGTCCGAATCGTATATGGCAATCCTTCCAGCCACTCCGACTTTCCCGATTGGTCGTATGTGGGTGATAAAGAGGTGGAGCACCCCAAGGTGAGTGTGGAAGAAGATGGCAATGCCATCCTCGTGAAAGACGAGAGAGGCAATGTGGTATTCTGTGCCACACGCCATGAACTGCGACAGCAAACGGTGTCGGGTATCCTTACCAATGAGGCCACGATGGCGTTCAGTTCGTCAGAGGATGAGTTCCAATACGGTCTTGGCCAGTTCCAGGATGGGTATACCAATGTCAGGGGACTGCCCCGCCGTCTCACACAAGTCAATACCCAGGCCTCCATACCGATGTTGCTCTCGAGCAAAGGGTATGGCGTATTGTGGAACAACTACGGAATGACGGATTTCAACCCTGCCACCAATGTTGTGACGCTCAGCAAAAGCAGTGAGGAAGGCGGACAGGAGGTGGTGGATGTCACCTCGACCGAAGGTGGAAAACGTGAGGTGCGCAGACGCAATGAGTTCAGGGCCGAGGTCGACATATCGGAGTCGGGCGACTACGCGTTGTTGCTCGATGTGGGTCAGCGCATGGCCCGACGTCACAACTTGTGTATTGACGGAAAGCCTGTCATCGAGATGCAGAACCCCTGGCTCCCTCCCACGGCCTCTGCCATCGTGAACCTCTCGGCGGGCCGCCATGTGGTGACAGCGGAGTTGACCCGCGACGACCAACCACGCCTATACTATGGCAGGGTAGCAGGTGAGACCGTGTTCCGCTCTCCTGTGGCCGATGCTGTGGACTACACGGTGTTTGTTGGCACACCCGATGAGATCATCGCCTCGTATCGCCAGCTCACCGGTCAGGCTCCATTGGTACCCGAATGGGCGCTGGGTTATATCCACTGCCGTGAGCGTTTCCACTCCTCCGACGAAATCTTGCAGACGGCCAACCGGTTCCGCCAGGAGCGTTTGCCCATCGATGTCATCGTGCAAGACTGGCAATATTGGGGACCTCATGGATGGAACGCAATGAAGTTCGACGAGGCCAACTATCCGCAGCCCAAGGCGCTTACCGACAGTCTGCATGCCATGAACATGCGTCTGATGCTGAGTGTATGGTCGAAAATCGACAAGACTTCGGAGGTGGGCAGGCAAATGGTTGCTGAGAATCATTATATCCCGGGCACCGACTGGATTGACTTTTTCTCGCCACAGGCCGCCAACGCCTACTGGTCACAATTTGTTCGTAGGCTGGTGCCGCTTGGCATTGATGCCTGGTGGCAGGATGCTACCGAACCCGAGAACGATGACTTGCGCTCAAGGTGGGTGAACCACGGCAGGTGGCTGGGCGACCAGGTGCGCAATGTATATCCTCTGCTCGTCAACAAGACAGTTTTTGAGGGACTGCGCGTAGCGGGCATATCGCGTCCGTTTATTCTCACACGCTGCGGTTTCCCCGGCATCCAGCGCTACGGTGCCGCATTGTGGTCGGGCGACGTGGGCAACGACTGGGAGACCTTCCGCAGGCAAATCGCCGCCGGACTGGGTGTCCAGGCCGCAGGCATACCTTGGTGGACCTATGATGCGGGTGGATTCTTCCGCCCAGGCAACCAGTACAACGATAAGGATTATATCCAGCGTTTGCAGCGTTGGGTTGAGACCAGTGTCTATCTGCCCTTGATGCGCGTGCACGGCTATATGAGCAACACCGAGCCATGGAACTATGGCAAGGAGGCTCAGGAGGCTATTGCCGCTTCACTTGAGGAACGTTATCAGCTGATGCCCTATATCTACAGCATCGCGTCGATGGTGGCCAACGATGGATACACACTCATGCGCCCGCTGGTGTTCGATTTCAGCGACGACACGGAGGCATTGGCCCAGAAATACGAGTATATGTTTGGCCCGTCGATTCTGGTTAGTCCGGTGACGGAGCCCGATGTGAAGGAATGGAAGACTTATCTTCCGAAAAACAAGGCGGGATGGTATGATTTCCGCACGGGCAAGCATTACGAGGGAGGGCAGACCGTGACCACCGATGCCCGTCGCATACCCATTTTCGTTCGCGGTGGCAGCATCCTGCCCCTCTGCAATGGTAGGCAATATGCTCTCGATCCCTCCGACGTGATTATCGAACTACGTGTCTATCCCGGCGATGACGCCACTTTCACGCTCTATCAGGACGATGGTGTGAGCGATGCCTATCAGCGGGGTGAGTGTCAACGTGCCGTGGTGAGATGGAGTGAGCAAACGAGACAGGTGGCAGTGGACGGACAACCCATTGACGGAAAAGCATCCGACAACCTCCGGTATCGGGTGAATGTCGTCGCACCTCAGAAAAAGAGCAGAAAATAATGAAATAATTGAAGTCTCGCATTCGCTCAACCTTTAGTAGTTCAGGAGTTCAGAAGTTCAGACAATAGCCCGAATTCACCTCATTATGTTCAACGGCGGTAAGTTGGAGTAATGTCTGGACTCCTGCAACTTCTGTAACTTCTGAACTCCTCTCAACGACAGTTGAGGAAATTATTTTTTCTCCCAGTGGTGGCGTAGCATCGCCACCACTTCTTTTGCGTTTTGGGCTGGAGCCACAATCTCCTCCAGGCGGCAACGCGTATCGCCTACAGGTATGACAATCTGGTCGACCAGCGTGTCATAACTATAGGCGATGCCGTTTTCTTCGAGCAAGGGTAGGGCATGACGGCTCATCACATCGGCATAAATCTCTCTCACGCCACCAAAGGCCGCCATTCCTGCTGCCGCCTTGCCAATCACCTTGTCGGCAATCATCGCACCACGGAGGAAAGAAGGCTCATGGTCGAGCAAGTCTTCCAGGTCGCGCACGCCCTTCTTGAAGAACATGCGTATTTCACCCTTGGTGTCTTGTACGACCAAAGAGCAATTCTCCTGATGCAGAATGTCGATAAGCTGTTGTGTCATTTCTTCAACAGATAGCGCAGGACGGCCCAACCGCCGATTATCTGGATGAGGATGCCAGGTATGCCAAGTCGCACATCCTGAAGAGCGGCCTGAAGGCTGCCCGTGATGGCCCATTCAGCCAGTGAGCCCACCAGTTGGTAGGTTACAACGACCAGCAGGATGGAGAGCAACGACACATCCTTGCTGCGATGCGCCACGAACGATGCTGCCAGGGCCAGGACCACACTCTTGGTGAGGATGGGCAAGAGCATGGCAGTAGAAGGCATGCCAAACAGCAGGCTGTTGATAAGCGGCGAGAACACCGCCGTGAGCAATCCCACCGTCAGGCCATACTTATAGGCACCCACCAATGTGAAGAAATAGATGGGCAGGAAGATCAGTCCGCCCTGAGGTACAAGGTGGCATAATTGGGGAAGGACAATGTTGCCCGCCACAAACAATGCGGCCATGAGGTAGGTTTTCAACTCACGGTAGTTCAATTCATAGAGTGCAATGGAATTCTGCTGGTTCATTTCTTCTTTTTTTTATGTTTATAAATGCAAGTTTCTCATTTGCTCAACTTTTTGTGGTTTGGGAGCTGTGGAGGAGAGCGGTATTGAGTCAGAATTTCACCGCTTTGAACTCAAAGGTTGTTGGTTATGGTAATGTCTGAACTCCTGAACTTCTGTAACTCCAGAACTCCTTTTAAGTTGAGTTTGTCAATCAATTCTCAAGGGTTTCCACCACTTCTTCGAGCAGGCTGATGATGGGAAGGTGTTGTGGGCATGCATCCTCGCACTGACCACACTGCACACACTCCGAGGCTTTCGCACCTTTGGGGCGCCAGCCATAGTCGCGGCGTGCCTCGTTCAAGTCGCCGTACATCTTGTATACGTTCATCACTGCAAAAATCTCGGGGATATGTATCTCCATCGGACAGCCAGGCGTGCAGTAGTGACAGCCTGTGCAGGGTATGCCACTATACTGGAGCAAAGCATCACGTGCGGCCTTGATTACCTGTTGCTCCTCGTCGTTCAGGGATTGGAAGTCGCGCATATACTTCAGGTTGTCTTCCATTTGCTCCATATTCGACATTCCGCTGAGCACCACCATCACGTTGGGCAATGAGGCTGCGAAGCGGATGGCCCAAGAAGCGGGCGACGCATCGGGGTTGGCCTGCTGAAGGATGTCCTTCACCGTCTGAGGAGGATCGGCCAGAGCTCCACCTTTAACAGGCTCCATCACAACCACCGGTTTGCCGTGTTGGGTGGCTATCTCGTAGCACCGCCGTGAGGCAATCAGATGGTCCTCCCAGTCGGAGTAGTTGATCTGAAGTTGCACGAATTCGACATCGGGATGCTCGGTGAGCAATTCCTCGAGCAGCTCTGGACGGTCGTGGAAGGAGAATCCATAGTGACGGATGAGACCTTCCTCCTTCAGTTGCCGCACATAGTCCCAGATGCCATACCGCTCGTATTTCTCTTTATTGGTCTCATCTATTCCATGAACAAGGTAGAAGTCGAAATATCCCGCCCCGGTGCGCTCAAGGCTCACGTGGATCTCGTTCTTGGCCTCTTCCTCGCTCTTGCAGGCGAAGTCAGAGGCATTGAGCTTGTTGGCCAGATAGTAGCTCTCGCGTGGATAGCGCTCGCAGAGTGCTGCCTTTGTCGCTTCTTCCGAACCCTCGTAGACATAAGCCGTGTCGAAATACTTGCCCCCGGCCTCGATGAACGCATCCACCATCTTTTTGGTGTGCTCCACGTCGATGTCCTTGGTTCCTTCCACCTTGGGGAGCCGCATAAGGCCGAAGCCCAGTTTCATAGTGTCGTCTATCAATTTAATCTCCATGTCTGGTCTTTAATG
>ONSV01000008.1 GCA_900320585.1 uncultured Prevotellaceae bacterium
TAGAAAGACCTTCGTATTCAATTTTTAAATCATTTAGGAAATCGTCAATATTGTTTGCATACGATGAAGAATCATTTATAAACTTAGTAATTATCGATTTTTGCCTTGACTTAAAATCTGAAATAAGTTTATCGAAGAGGTGTTTTTCATTCTCGTCGGGAAGAGCCTCAACTGCTGCTAAAATATCATCTATCTTTGAACTATATTTCTCATAGTCCTTCATCAGAAAGTCCCGAAGTTTGTTTCTGTTAGTTTTATTTTTTGAATTTTCTTCAACCCAATCAATAAATTTGTCTAACCCTGGAGCAGCAATTTTCTGATATACTTCATCAAACAACCCTAAAAGAAGTTGCATAGTATTCTCATAGTCACTCACCGAACTTATAGAATCCATCCTGCTTGTAATTGTAGCAAGCTTTTCTAGCCATTCTGGTTTTGTTAACTCATCTTTGAGAGTCTTTATATATTGCTCACGGCCCTTCAGTTCGAGAGCTTTGTTATATCTTGCTTTAACTTTTGACTTATCCATAATGCTATTCAAATTTTAAGAGTTTTTCAATCTGAGATTTCATTTCTGCATAATCATCTGCCATTGTCTTACATTCAAGACAAAGTTTAAGCGCTATGTCAAGCCTTGCTTTAAGATCAGTGCCTGGCTGTAGTACTCTTGAGAGGTAGTTTTGAAAAGTTGTAACATTATCAGATTTGAGTATATCTTCTTTAATGGGATCCAACTTTACATTGAAAATGTTTTTGGCTTCGTCCCTATTATATCTTAGATGATTACGAGTTATTATCCAACAATACAGATTATTATACCCTTTGAAAGTATTTTTTGTCGCTTCTGGTGATTTCATATTTATCAACTGAGCAGCAAGACGATTCTCGTATATTTTATTAATGGGTGTCTGGTATGAAGTATCAATATTCTGTTTTAAACGACTAAGGGAACTTTTAATTACATTAACCTGATAAGAGAAAACCTTCACAGAATTGGAAATTGTTACAAGTCGGTTATAAACGGAACTAACAATACATAGTACCGACATACTCTTTGGTTCTTCATCCAAAACTCGTTGACAAAGTGTGAAAATAATATTTACATCTGAAAGTTTCTTTAGATAACCATAGAATGGCTGACTCTCATTGTCTGACTGAGGCTTTTGTGAATAAAGCAACCCCAGCACTTCGTCAAAATATGTGGCAAGAGTAGCACGCATCTTATTCAATTCTTCGTGCTTCGATTTAAGGTCTTTCTTTAAATTCTCTCTCAAATTCAAAAAATCCATTCTAGACACATAGTTGAACAAGTATAGGAGTTTCATTAAAATCTCAGCCTTGGGACAGTTATATTTCATCTTGTCACTATAACTGCTAATCCAATGATTGTTGATGAAATTATTCATAAAATCAAGCAATCCTTTTACATCTGCCGCAGGTTCTTCTGTAAACATAGTGTCAACAAAGGAATAGAGGTTCCTTGTAAATTTGTCATCTGGATGATACTCTCTATATATATCTTTCAGTTCATTTGAATCCAAAAGCGCAGTCTTCAGTTGATCAAAATAGAGGGATTGTAAGATTTCATCTTCCTTTGGAGAGAAATACGAACCGCCATTTTGTGTACCAACCTTCTTTAGTAATTCTGTTAGTGTTTTATTCGTTTCGTCACACTTCCCGGAGTTTTCCATAACATAGAGCAGGGCTAAACACTTGCTGCGCTCGTCAGTTATTTTTCCATCTACGACCTTAGTAAAGTCACATGGTATATTGTCCTCATAGTCAGACACATCACAAATAGCTTTAGATAAAGCATCTTCATAGTCCTTCTGAGATTTGTTCTTGATAGTTTTCAAAATGGCATTGTCGCCCTCACAAACCAACTTTTCGTAGTGCTCAATAGTGCGTCTTACCTCCTTCTGAGGAGTCCAACTGTTGTCCTTTATTCTAGATATAGCCTCATGAATCTCTATGGTCATTCCATCTAGAGAAGTCATTTCACCACTGACACATCCAACTATAGCTATTTTAGCCACGGAGTCAATAAAATCTTGTATCTGACGACCAAAATTGAATTTATAGTCGTCAAGAAGTTCAAAAACAAGTTTTCTATATTTGGTAATTGGCAATAATTCCTCACCAAATTTCGTCACTCGTTCCTTAAATCTATCTATCTTTTCGTCCTCTTGTAGATAAACAATATGAAGTGTCTTCCTAGCCTTTTCGTGCAGATCTTGCTGAATACTTTCTATGTATTTTTCAAGACAATTCAAATAAGCATCCATCTGAATAGAATCGAGAACCGGAACAAACAATATTCCTTGATCGCTATAGGAGTCGGTAAGCAAAATACTTTTGTCAAAACTAATATTTTCGAGTTTCTTGCTGAGATCCATGCCGCGATATCTAAGAACAGGTGAACCGATGGGTTGTTCAAAAATTTCGCGCAAAGCTTGGAGAGAGAATTGAATAAAGACATTTTCTCCCTTGCTCTTGTTTTTCTTAAAGCCATCGAATAAGTTACTCAACTCTCGAAAATCTTCTGAAATTTGGTCATTCTCTTTTGATTGTTCAACATGCTTAATACAGTCTAAAAGAAAGTCTCTAACCTCCCTTATTGCTGGGGTGTCCCCCTCCTCGTATTGACTAACAAAGTCATATGTCAGTTCCAACAATGGGACAAGGAATGAATCTGCTAAAGCCTCTTCAGCATACTTATATGGAGTGTTGAACGCCATATTACCATTCTTGTCAGAACAAGCTTCAAGAATGTATGAAAAATACTTATTAAGATGAGTATAATAATTTATCTCCAAATACTTTCCATCTGAATTCTTACATTTATCCAAAAATAAGCAAAGGTCATCCTTCAAGGCAGTACATAAATCTTTCTCTACATTGACCGTCTCTTCCGAACAAAAGAAACTTTTGGCATTAAATTCATTCTTAAACGCGTCAATGTACTCTTGCTCCATTATAAGTTCACATGGTTCAAAATCTAGAAGTAATTTTTTTATTATAGGAAATATATGGCTATCTAGACTTTCAAAAAATGAAGTGTTGAGATATGTTACATCCTCACCACGCTCACCCTCATCAATTGGCTCATTAAAGATACTCTGTGTAACAAATTCTGCAGACTTATAGTCTTTCAATATGTCATACTTAACTCTATCATGGAGCTTCTGTATATGGCCTGGGCGACAACGAGACATCCACCAAATAAAATTAACGTATCCATTCTCACACCCCTCCATAAATTTTCTTTTGAGAAGGCTCGAAGCGGGGAAAGGAATCTGAATAGTTTTCAGCCGACGGTTGGCAGCAGTTTCACTATCAGCATCATCCCCTTTTTCTTTTTCTACCTCGTAGCCCGAAGCAGGCCCATTGCCAATAATCAATTGGAATGGGTGAGATTGTACTATCTGATCAAAAAGCTCACGAAGTATACCACCGCCGGAAGACGCCACAATTTTTTTCAACTCATAGAACTTTGACTCAAATTCATCAATTAGTAACACCGGAACATGTCCAGAGGAAAGTGCTGTGTTAATAACCTCCTTGCTAAACACCACATTCTCAAAGGGATTATCCTCTCCATCATCATAACTAGCCTTAACGGAAGTGAAACCTTGAAGATAATCTGATAATGTTAATTCTACATTCTCGTCACCACTCTGAAATTCGGGGAAAGCTAAATTATGTACGTCATCATAATTCTCCATTTTCAGTTTTCCCATCTGTTCGTCAATCATCTTCTTTATTATCAAACAAAGACGATGATTTTCAACCTTTCGAGATTCGAGGGTTTCTGCTACTTTTTTAACCTCATCTACAATTTTAGCAAGAGGCATATAGAATGCTGGCGCTTTTAGAATTTCCCAACAATAATGGAAAAGATAATAGAGAGTTGTTGTTTTGCCTATGCCAAAGGCACCCTGCAGCATAATAGGTTGGATGTTGCCATTTTCGCAACATCCTTCACGTAAATCTTTTTCTACGGTTTCACGTAGACGCTTGTGCTCATTGCTCAAGTCAATCCACTCTGTTCTCTTAATAAGGGGAATATAAGCCATACTATTTTAGCCTAATGGTTAGTAATTTATCAATTAATGGTGAAGATATCTCGTATAATCCTTTTTTTAGACCATTATAAACGATTCGTTCTGAATTAGACATTCCTATCATGTCTTTTCCATCTTTTTGTAGTCTTATTTCAACTTTGGGGATTATCGTTAGAATGTATTCTCCTACTTTTTTTCTTATCTCAACTTTAAATGGAAGTTCTGTCTCATCAACTAAGATGCAATCATTCTCAGTAACTACATTTTGCATACGCGCTGCAGCAGCGTATTCTTCATGATCTGCCAACGAAACGAGTTTGGGATTCTGCACATTCTGGATAGGCATATGAATTGTTTTAACCTTATTCATAAAATGCATGTCGACAGAAAAGGCAAAAATCTCAGAACGTTCCATTTCATTTATATAGGAAGAAATGGAGTGGTTTAGGTATCTCGAATTAGATATTTCAATCTCTCTGAACTCACTCTGCTCTTTCGTCAAAACCTCGTTAGCACATTCATGTTCTAGATGATATACACCTACATAGTTATCAAGTATTTCCGTTAGAATGGGTTGCTCATTCCAAGTTTCAACAATGAAAGGGAATCCTACTATAGAGGAATCATCACATACTTGGTCAAGATGTGAAGCCTGCTCAACAAATGGAGAAAGCGGACAAACACGAACATATGTGGTATCGCTATCAAGCTCTTCTGGATTAGAAATGAGTAAAACCAACATATCGTGTTTTGAATGCTGTAGAACGCCTTCAAAATCTATATAATGGTTCTTGACAGACCATATTTGATTCTCCTTATATTGAGGAATGATCCTCAAATGTTGTTGTCTATAGTTCAAAGATTTAAACATGTCATTTAAATGATCAATATCTTCAAAATTTGCAGACAACACTTCTTCTTGTGAGTCGGTATTAATACCTTCTCTTAAGAATATGTTAATTGTATCCATTGCTAATTGGGTTTTGTCAAACATAAAATACTCCTATTTTGCAATTTCGTCCAATTTATTTGCCAAACATTGCAAAAATGAAATTCCATCTTCTTCATTTTCAGGGATATATGAAGAATATATTTTCTTTTTGAAATCTTCAATTTTCTTGTGAAGAGTGCTTTTGGGCATATTATATTTTGATGCCAAATCAGAAAGAGAGACTTTACCTGAATCTTGGAAAATATAGTCCAAATATATATGCGCCTCTACTTTTGATACTCCTTCTATTATTCGAGTAATACTTGATGTATAGTTTGCCTCGTCTGTTTGAATTGTTGCTGTTTCTTTGTTCTCGTCATTAAGGCTAAAAGCACTTTGATCAAGTAACTGAAAAACGGCCGACGCCAATACGTCCGTTAAAATATAGCCATCTGTTGATAAAAGAATGTCTTCAATGGCCAGTTTGATGATAGGTTTATAGTGCTTTGTTTTTTCTGTTATCGGGTAATGAGCAATGTATTTAATGTTATCTTCTAAATCATCTATCCATTGCTTGGTTGTTGCCATAGGATTTGAAATATATAATCTACCTAAATGACTAACAGTAGTATAATCTTCATCGCAAATCTCCTTAACAATAATTTGACATTTTTGAAAACTAACACCAATATTCTGTTGCTCCTCTTTAATGCGAGAAGCAACAAACGAAACGAACATTTGGGTGAAATAGTATGATAAGTATTCAGAAGGAACTTTGTTCACGTAAGCAAGTTTGTTTTTAGCAATTATCCACTCAAAGAATTGTTGGGACAATTCAATTATATCATCATCTGACCAATTTGAATCATGACTTCCTGAGACAACAATATTCTTCTGCCATTGATATCGTCTAACCATAGAACCTATTGAACCAACGATACTGGCATAACCTTTCTGAGTCAATTGACCAGAAAGCAAATCTAATATGTATTCTTCCTTAAACATTGACCCCTAAACTAAATTTAATATGCATCTTTAATTCTTCTGTTTGCTGCTCATTGAGAGAATCAACTCCATTCCAGCCTCTTTGAAGTTTTAATATATCTTTAGAGTTATATGTCATTTTCAGTTTTAATAGAAAATATGAGACAGGACAATCAGGATCAGTTTGATTGATTTTAACTCTAAATACATTAGCTCCTATGATATGTTCTTTAGATGTTCCAGGAATTAACCAACATTGTTTGTTTTCATTATAGACTCGTCCCACAACAGAAGGATGAAAGTCTTCCTTATTTTTGTTTTTAGCAAAACCATTTTTCCATATGCCATTAGGGGCTACCCATATTGAGCCAATAATTGGATAGTAAATGTCTTGCAAGATAGATTTCCAATTGGAAATATTTAGATTAGCCATGCTTTATATGTTTTTTCATTGTACATTTATAGGCTGTTTCTCTCTCTTCCCATATTAACTGTGTAGAAGTTACATAGACAATTAAGTAAAAGGATTTATATTACATCCTTAATAATTCATTGACATCGACTTCCAAACATCTCGCAATCTCCATCAAATTCTCCAGATTGGGTTGGGCTGAATTGGTACACCACTTCGAGACTGTGGCAGGGTCTTTGCCCAATTTCTCTGCTAACCATTTATTGGTGCGCTTCTTCTCAGCAAGTACAACCTTCAATCTATTTAGGTCTTTGTTTTCCATGTTTCAAGTGTTTTTTATAATAATGTACAAAAGTAATGATTTTTTCGCAAAAACTATTCTGTTAACAGAAAAATATCGGCTGTTATATCAAAAAATTGATGATAGGGCAATTTGCTTATCAACTCTTATTTTTCAATGTGACTATCCCTAAAAAGCATTGACAGATTTAGGTGCGGTTAACTAATACATTTTACGACTTTATGTCGGTTCTCTGTTTTGCTTTACAAATATCAATCGGTTGACGGTTTATGTTTACATATTTTGTTCGGTGAACTGATAAACGTTACATCATCACTCAATGTCTGAAATAATCCATACACTGGCAACCTGGATGCAAAGTTAGCATTTCCTTTCGGCAAACATGCGTTTGCCGTCATTTTTTTGTAACTTTGCCACCAGAAGCCGAAGAGGAAGCGGGCTCTGCTGAGGAGCAACCCGCCAGCAATAGGCTTCTGCATCACACTGAAATAGTGTAGCGCGGACGTGCCCACAGCGGACATTGTCCGCGTTTTCTATTTCAGGAGATGCTTGATGGCTAAGAAAACCTATCCGGAGGCGACAGCCTCCGTGGGCTTGTCCCATGGATTGCGCCAGCATCTCTTCTGCTCCCCCTGCTCGCCGTGGGCGACTTCCGGGGTCTTGTTGCCGATGCTCATGTGTGGGCGTTCCGTATTGTAGAACAATATGATGCGCTCCATCTCTTCCTTGCATTTCCCAATCGTAGGTATCTTCATCTTGTAGAGCCACTCGGTCTTGATGATGCCGTTGGCGCGCTCGGCTATGGCATTCTCAAGCGGGTCCCCGCTCTGCGTCATGCTTATCATCACGCCATGCTTCTTCAGTTCCGCCACATAAGATGCGCTGCAGTACTGGCAGCCCCGGTCCGAGTGGTGTATCAGCCTGGACGCGGTCTCGTCGTCGATTGTGCCAAGGGCCATCCTCAACGCCTCCAGAGGGTATCTGGTCTCCAAGGTCGGCCCGACAGCCCAGCCCACAATCTTGTGGGAATAGGCATCCGTGATCAGGGAGAGGTAGCACACGCCCTCCTCTGTCTCCACATAGGTGATGTCGCTCACCCAAATCTCGTTGGGGCGCATGGGAACCACCTCCTTGACCAGGTTCTCGTATTTGTGGTAATGGTGGCTGGAGTCGGTTGTCTTGTAGTGCCGCCGCCGCTTGATCTGCACCATCAGACCATTGGCGCGCAAGAGCTCGATGAAAGCGTCGCGGCCGGGCATGCAGCCCGTGGACTCGAACAGGTTCTTGATGATGATGTACAACTTGGCACAACCCAGGCCGGGGTTGTCACGGCGGTAGTCCCTGGCCTTCTCGACTATCAGCGGCTCTATGGCATTTTCCGCAAAGTCATTGCCGTCCTTATGGGTGTAGAACGACTGCCTGCTGTAACCAAACAGCCCGCAGAGAGTCCTCAGCGATGACGGTGAGACCTCCTCGCGAAGCAAGCTCACTGTTTGGTGCCAGATTTTTTTCTTATCGGGATGTTGAAGGTCTCCTCGGCAATGTTGATCATCGTGTCATAGGCATGGGCGCGGAGCTTCTCAAGCTCTGCCTCCTTACGGGCCTTACGCAATTCTGCCTTGAGTTCCCGGATTTGTTCGTCTTTGCTTTTCCTTGGCATTTCTTCATCTGTTTCTTGCTGCAAAGATAGCAATCTGTTTTCAGACAAATAGCGTCCAACCCAGGAAAAAAGTGTCTGTTCGTTCGTGATGTGGTGCTTTTGGACCAACTGCGAGGGAGTCTGCTCTCCTTTCAGGAAATCAACCACAGCCAATTCCCTGTCTTCCCTTTCATGGATATAGCGGGTTCTCTCAACCCACACCCATTCGTACTGACCTGTTTCCTTGTTTAAAACACGGTCTTGTTCTCTTTTCACTTTTGTTTTCATACACTCTTGGTTTTTATGCTCCCAAAAGTGTCAAGTTTTTCTAGTTCAAGTCAATGTGATTTATCTGTATAGCATTCGCAGCCTTTTCTTTCTTCTCGTCCACTACTTTTGTGTAGATTTGCGTGGTCTTGACATTGGTATGGCCAAGCATCTTGCTGACAGTATAGATGTCGGTACCATTGGCCAATTGAAGAGTTGCGAAACTGTGCCTGAAGCAATGAAAGGTGATGTGTTTCTTGATGCCTGCTGCCTCAACCCATTTCTTCAATGGGCGGTTAATCCACGATGGGGGAGTCAGACCCTCAAAAACCAGATTCTCTGGTTCCCTTCGTTCACCACATAATGCGTAAGCCTGTTCTGAAATAGGAGTATATTCCACTCCGGATGTCTTCTTTTGCGTGAAATCTACTCTCCAGGAATCATTCACTTTCACCAACTGACTCCATTTGAGTCTCATGATGTCACTGTGCCGCATACCTGTGAGGATGGAGAAAAGAGAGGCGCGTTTCAGCACATCGTCTTCGCAGGGGGTGGCAGCCAATAGGTTGACTTCTTCAATCGTCAGGGCTTCTCTTCTGCTTTCCTTGGATGGGATGCCTTTCACTCTCTCGCTGATGTCGGTGGTGAGGAATTCATCTATAAAGGCTTGTTTCAATCCGGCTTTCACGATGGCAAAATAGGTGGATGCAGTGTTCTGAGATACTGGACCCGACTTTTTGCCCCCTTGTGGCGCTGTCATCAAAAATACTTTCAATTCTTCCAGGAGTTTCACCGTGATAGTGTTGAACGGCATTGGCTTCCCCTCGGTAAAGAGTTCAAGCAACACCGCCACACGTTCCCAGTTGACAATAATGGATTTTGAGGCATTGGGATGCCTTGAATAGGTAATCTTCTTGAAATATGCAATGAAGTCCTGCTCTGACCGTTCGTTTTGGGCGGCAATCTCGCTCTCCTTGTCGGTATAAAGCGCTTGGTTGTCATATTCGTGCTGACGAAGTTTACGGACATTGTCGGCATAGACGCAGGATTCCTGGTCAATGGCCGTCCGACATTGGATAATCCCGTTGATATCCCGTTTGGGCTTGAATTTAGCCCCACGTGTGGAGGAAGTCTTATCCCAAACTGGGGTGGTGATGCTTCTATTCACGGATTCCACTACACGCTCCACCTTGCCACCTGTTCCAATGACGGGATAAGCTTCGACAATCAGATACCATTCCTCCTTGTATTGTGACTTGCGAAGTTTGACGGTGACTTTCGTATGAGATAAAGGCTTTTTCATAGGCTCTTGTATAGTTTGTCGATTTCAGATTTGGGAGCATAGACGTAGTTTCCTATCTGCCGGGTGGGGATGGAGTACCTTCTGATGTGCGCCCATACGGTGCTGTCGTTGATGTTGTACTTCTTGCAGATATCACCGATGGTATAGCAGTTCTCTGGATCCATATTATAAAGTTTGGGACTCAATAATTCCTTCTCGATGTCCTCGTCACGTCTTGAAAACAACTCTTCGAGCTTAATCCTATTGATTCGGGTAAGGCGTTTACCTATATTGATATAAGGTATAGTGCCGTTTCGTATAAGCCTGTATAGGGTATCTCGTCCAATATTATAGATGGCCACGGCTTCCGTCACAGAGATGTAGTCCCTGGCATCAGGCACCTTTTCTGCGATAGTTTCTAATCGCTCTTTCTTTAACTGCTCGGCTTTACGTTGTTTGTATGCAAGATTGGTGCACTTCCTACTGCAATATTTGGATGTGAGTGTCTTTGCTATAAATGGGGCTCCGCAAATCTCACACTTCCTTTTGATCTGGAATTTGGCTTCAGGCATATTGTCTCTCTTTAAATGGGTATTTATATGAATAGATATGTTTAAGTATGAATAAGTAGCAACTTATCGCCAATTAAGTCGTGTCGCAAATATGTCGCAAATATAAGCCAAAAATCGGTAAAAAACAAGGAAAATAACAAAGTTTAACAAAACGAAAAAGTGGTGCAACTGCATGAGTTACACCACTTTTAATAGGTTTTCTTATTGTTTCTTATTGTATCCTACTTGACCTCCTCGAAGTCGGCGTCTTGGATGTTGTCATCCGACTTGGTTTCCTGACCGCCGGCCTGCTGGCCGCCGTTGAAACCGGCGCCCTGACCGTTGAATCCGGCACCGGGCTGTGCGCCTGCCTGGCTGTACATCTTCTGACTGGCAGCCTGCATCACCTGGTGGAGGTTGTTGATGGCATTGTCGATGGCTGTGACGTCACCACTCTTATGGGCATCCTTGAGCTGTTGAACGGCTGCTTCGACATTGGCCCTGTCGGCACCCAGCTTGTCGCCATTCTCGTTGAGGAATGTCTCGGTCTGGAAAATCATCGAGTCGGCCTGGTTCATCTTGTCGATACGCTCGCGCTCGCGCTTGTCGTTCTCGGCATTCTGCTCTGCCTCGGCCTTCATGCGGTCGATTTCCTCCTTGCTCAGTCCCGAAGAGGCCTCGATGCGGATAGCCTGCTCACGGCCTGTGGCCTTATCCTTGGCCGACACGTTGAGGATACCGTTGGCATCGATGTCGAAGGTCACCTCGATCTGTGGAATGCCACGACGTGCGGGAGCGATGCCGGTGAGGTTGAACTGGCCGATCGACTTGTTCTGTGCGGCCATTGGGCGCTCGCCCTGGAGCACATGGATGGTCACCTCTGTCTGGTTGTCGGCAGCGGTAGAGAACACCTCGCTCTTCTTGCAGGGGATGGTGGTGTTGGCGTCGATGAGCTTGGTCATCACACCGCCGAGGGTCTCGATACCGAGGGTCAGCGGGGTCACGTCGAGCAGCACGATGTTGCCCACTCCACCGTCCTTGTTGAGGATGGCACCCTGGATGCTGGCACCCACTGCCACCACCTCGTCGGGGTTCACGCCCTTCGAAGGCTCTTTGCCGAAGTAGTTCTTCACCAGTGTCTGCACGGCGGGGATACGGCTCGAGCCGCCCACGAGGATGACCTCATCGATTTCGCTGGTGCTCAGTTTGGCATCGGCGATGGCCTTCTGGCAGGGAGCCAGACAAGCCTGGATGAGGTGATGTGCCAGCTGCTCGAACTTGGCGCGGGTAAGGGTCTTCACCAGGTGCTTGGGCACGCCGCCCACAGGCATGATATAGGGGAGGTTAATCTCCGTCGATGTGCTGCTCGAGAGCTCGATCTTGGCCTTCTCGGCAGCTTCCTTCAGGCGCTGCATGGCCATCGGGTCGGCCTTCAGGTCGGCACCCTCGTCGTTCTTGAACTCCTGCACCAGCCAGTCGATGATCACTTGGTCGAAGTCGTCGCCACCGAGGTGGGTATCACCATTGGTGGAGAGCACCTCGAACACGCCGCCACCGAATTCCAGGATGGAGATATCGAATGTACCACCACCAAGGTCGAACACGGCAATCTTCATGTCCTTGTTGGCCTTGTCGATACCATATGCGAGAGCGGCTGCTGTAGGCTCGTTCACGATACGCTTCACCTCGAGTCCGGCAATCTGTCCGGCCTCCTTGGTGGCCTGGCGCTGAGAGTCGCTGAAGTAGGCAGGCACGGTGATGACGGCCTCGGTCACCTCTTCGCCCAGATAGTCCTCGGCGGTCTTCTTCATCTTCTGGAGAATCATGGCCGAGATCTCCTGCGGGGTGTACTTGCGGCCCTCAATCTCCACACGGGGATATCCGCCTTCGTTCACCACCTTGAAAGGTACGCGGTTCACCTCGGCGCTGCACTGCTGGTAGGTCTCACCCATGAAGCGCTTGATGCTGTACACTGTGTTTTGAGGGTTGGTGATGGCCTGGCGCTTGGCGGGGTCGCCCACCTTGCGGTCGCCGTCTTTCACGAATCCCACCACCGACGGGGTGGTGCGCTTTCCCTCACTGTTTGCAATCACTACGGGCTCATTGCCCTCGAACACCGACACACACGAGTTGGTTGTTCCTAAGTCTATTCCAATAATCTTTCCCATTGTTGTTATGTTTTTTGTTTGTTATTAATCAGGTCTTTGTGCCGCCGAAGTCGTGGCGGTTCGATACATATACAACAAATGGTGTGCCAAACTGCCAAACTTTCGTGAAAAACTGACACGATGGCAGAAGGGGGAAGGGGAGGTTTGAGGTTTATCATGCTTTGCATGATGAACATCGGCTGCGCCTCGGCAATTAGAGCAAGCTCTATTGCTCAAGGCTTGCACGATGTTTGAGATTTATCATAATGCTCTTTTGCGGTCGCTGAGCTCAAAATCTGAAAAAATCTGATTCAAAATCCTTCAATATCACGTGCCTGTATCCTTGATTCAATAAAAAAACGCTTCTATATAAAAAACTTTTATATCATTTGTTCGTTTGTCTTATGGCAATGAGGACTTCGCTTGGGAAAAAGGATCATGAAACGCTGACGCTTAGGAAAAAGGCCGCAAGGGCCTGAGAAAAAAGATGAAAAAATCTTTTAGCTTGCACGATGTTTGATGTTGGAGGTTTGAGGTTGGAGGTTGGAGGTTTAAGCCTCATGCCTGTCTCTGCGCCTCACAAATCGCTGATTTTACCATTTTTACGAGGCAATCCATAGAAGTAATGATTTTTTTCTATATATTTGCACTACATAATTTTAACCAAACCCTATCATGAGAAAGACCCTTGCCCTCCTCGTCTGCCTCTTCGGTGCCATCGCACTGTCGGCACAGACCACAGAGATTACCACCAACGACGGCACCCACTGCCGCGTGAGTTTCTATTCGCCACAAATCGTGAGGGTGACGAAATGGCCATCCACGGCCCAGGAGCCTCAGCAGAAGAGCCTGGTGGTGACGATGCAGCCACAGCAAGACCTGCAGGTGAGCAAGAAGACCGCAGGCAAGACCGTCACGATGACAGCCGGAAAGCTCTCGGTCATCATCGACCAGCGCACGGGCGTCATCCGCTTCACTCATGCCGGCAAGAACCTGCTGCGCGAGAAAGGCCACGCCTTCGAGATGCGCAACGACGGACCCGACAAGGGTTCGTATCGGGTGACACAGACCTACCTGCTCGACAAGGACGAACCCATCTACGGACTGGGCACGCTGCAGGACGGGAAGCTCAACCGCCGCGGCACCTCACGGAAGTTGCTGGAGCAGTCGAACCTCGAGGACTTCCAGTATGTGATACAGTCGATCAAGGGATGGGGCATCTTCTGGGACAACTACTCGCGCGCCGACTTCACCGACGATGCACAGGGCATGACCTTCTCGGCCGAGGTGGGCGACAACCTTGACTACTACTTCATGTACGGGGTCGATGCCGATGGCGTGAACGCGCAGATGCGCCAGCTATCGGGGCAGGTGCCGATGTTCCCCCTCTGGACCTTCGGCTACTGGCAGTGCCGCGAGCGATACAAGTCGACCCGCGAGGTGCTCGAGGTAGTGAACTGGCACCGCCAGAACCAAGTGCCCATCGACGGTATCATACAAGACTGGCAATACTGGGGCAGCAACTACACCTGGAACGCCATGGACTTCCTGGCCGAAGACTATGCCGACGGACGGCAGATGGTAAAAAGGGTGCACGATATGAACGCGCACCTGATGATCAGCATCTGGGCCAGCTTCGGCATGCACACCAAGGCCTACCGCCAGCTCAATGAGAAGGGGTTGCTCTTCCCGTTCAAGACATGGCCACAGAGCGGACTCACCCTATGGCCACCACGCGAGGACTACCCCTCGCCCGTGAAAATCTACGACGCCTTCAGTCCCGTAGCCCGCGACATCTACTGGCAGAACCTGAAGACGCTCTACAACTACGGCTGCGACGCCTGGTGGATGGACTCCACCGACCCCGACTTCTTCTATCCCGAGGACAGCGACTACGACCACATGACCACAATGGGCACCTGGCGGCGCATGCGCAACGCATTCCCGCTGTGCACCGTGAGCGGCGTGTACGAGGGGCAGCGGGCCACCACGAGCGACAAGCGCGTGTTTATCATGACGAGGTCGGCCTTCGCCGGACAGCAACGCTATGGCTCCGGTCTGTGGAGCGGCGACGTGGCATCGTCGTGGGACATGCTGCGCAAGCAGATTCCTGCCGGGCTCAACTACACGATGACGGGATGTCCCAACTTCAATACCGACATCGGCGGATTCTTCTGCGGCAGCTACAACACCAAGGGCGGCGGCAGCGCGCCGCGCAACAAGCAGTACCAGGAACTCTACGTGCGCTGGATGCAGTATGGGCTGTTCTGTCCGGTGTTCAGGAGCCACGGTGCCGACGCTCCCCGCGAGATTTACCAGTTTGGCAAGCGCGGCGAGCCCATCTTCGACGCCATCGAGTCGCAGATCAGGCTCCGCTACCGACTGCTGCCCTACCTTTACAGCACGGCATGGCAGGTGACGAGCCAGAATGGCAGTTACCTGCGCGCCCTGGTCTACGATTTCGCCCACGACCGCCGCGTGTGGGACATGCCCGACGAGTTCATGTTCGGCCGCAGCATCCTCGCCACACCCATCACCTCGCCACAATACACCAAGGAGCAGGTGGTGAGAGAGGACGCCATGACGGGATGGGACAAGAAGGAGGCCAAGGCCGAAGAGGCCGCCGAGGTGGACTTCACCGCCAAGAAGACGGCCACGAAATACCTGCCCAAAGGCTCCGACTGGTATGACTTCTACACCAATCAGCGCTACCGTGGCGGACAAGACGTGACCCTGGAGACCAGCATCGACCGCGCGCCGATGTTCGTCAGGGCTGGCAGCATCCTCCCCCTCGCCCCCGTGATGCAGTGGGCCGAGGAGCACCCCTGGGACTCGCTCGACATCATCGTATACCCCGGTGCCGACGCCACCTTCACCCTCTACGAGGACGAGGGCGACAACTATAACTACGAGCACGGCGCCTACGCCACCATCACCATGCAGTGGGACGACGCCCGGAAGACGCTCACCATAGGCCAGCGCGAGGGAGAGTTCCCCGGCATGCTCGCAAAGCGCCAGTTCCATGTGCGCCTCGTGGGCAGCGACAAGACACACGACGTCGACTACCAGGGAGCCAAAATGAGCGTGGCGTGGTAAAAATCGCCCGCCCGGAGCACCAGAATCAGAAAAAAATACCTATCTTTGCCCTATCACCCTAAAATCCCTACAGCATGCAAAAATACGCCGACTACATCAAGCAGATAGAAATCGACTCGCTATGGAGCGGCCGACGACACATCAAGTGGAACCTCGACCGGCAGGTGAACATCCTCAGCGGCACCAACGGACAGGGAAAGAGCACCATCATCAACAAGGTGGTGAAAGGACTGGCCGCCGGAGGCGAATTCCCCAGCCACCTGCTCAAGGGAGTGAGGCTCAAGGTCTACCCCGAAGAGGCCAAATGGATCAGATACGACGTCATCAGGTCGTTCGACCGGCCCTTGATGAACCTCGACACGCTGGCCAAGATGAACATGAGCCTCGCCACCGAGCTCGACTGGCAGCTATTTCAGCTGCAGCGCAAATACCTCGACTACCAGGTGAACATCGGCAACCGCATCATCGAGGTGCTGCAGAGCGGCGCCCCCGACGCCGCCCAGAAGGCACAGGCCCTCTCGGCCCCCAAGAAGCGTTTCCAGGACATGATCGACGACCTCTTCTCCGACACGGGGAAGAAGATTGTGCGCACGGCCAACGAGATATTCTTCACGCAGATAGGCGAGACCCTGGTGCCCTACCTGCTCTCGAGCGGCGAGAAGCAGATGCTCGCCATACTGCTCACCGTGCTCGTGGAAGACAACAACAACTACGTGCTCTTCATGGACGAGCCCGAGGTGAGCCTGCACGTGGAATGGCAGAAACGCCTCATCGACCTCGTCATCGAGCTCAACCCCAACGTGCAGGTGATTCTCACCACACACTCGCCTGCCGTCATCATGAACGGGTGGATGGACCACGTGACCGAGGTCTCCGACATCACCGACAAAGATTAGCTGCCCTACCCCACCGGCCATGGCAAAACGTTTGCGCGACAACCTCAACTCCGACTACTTCAGCGCGGTCAACAGCATGAAAAGCAAGACCGCGCGCAAGCGCATCGTGGCCTATGTGGAGAGCTACGACGACGTGTTCTTCTGGCGCACGGTGCTGCGCGAGTTCGAGGACGACAAGCACTACTTCGAGGTGATGTTGCCCTCGAAGGTGAGCCTGGCCAAGGGCAAGAAACAGGTGCTCATGAACCTCGTGGGCGACAACGTGGGCGAGGACATGATAGCCTGCGTCGACGCCGACTACGACTTCCTCATGCAAGGGGCCACGAAGACCTCGGAGAACATCGTGGGCAACCCCTACGTATTCCACACCTACGTCTACGCCATTGAGAACTTCCAGAGCTACGCGCCATCGCTGCACGACGTGTGCGTGATGGTGACGCTCAACGACCACCAGGTGTTCGACTTCGAGGAATACATGAGGCAATACTCTCTCGCCATCTTCCCCCTCTTCGTATGGAGCATCTGGTACTACCGCACGCCCAACTACGCCGAGTTCTCCATCTCCGACTTCAACAAGACCATCGAGACCGGGCACTTCACCATGCAGAACGCGGCCAACGGCATCGCCAACGTGAGGCACAAGGTGGGCCGCAAGGTGATGCAGCTGCAGCGCCTCAACCCCGACGCCAAGGAGTCGTACATGGCGCTGAAAGACGAGCTGAAGCAACTGGGCGTGACGCCCGAGACCACCTACCTCTACATACAGGGCCACCATCTCTACGACAACGTGACGACACCGATGGTGACGAAGGTGTGCGACAAGCTGCGCCGCGAGCGCGAGACCGAGATACACCGCAAGGCCATGCACAACACGCAGATGCGCAACGAACTGTCGTGCTATGAGCACAGCATCGAGAACGTGGGGTCGATGCTCAAGAAAAACACGGGATACATCCGCTCGCCCCAATACCAATGGCTGAGGGCCGACATCGAGCACTATATGAAGAACCGGTCGGACCTCAGGGTGCCACCCGAATTGAAAGACAACAGCATTACAACACAACACACTACAACCACAGAAAGATGAAGAACAAGACCGTGGCGCTCGAAACCGCCAAATGGCTGCGCAAGCGCAGGTTCAACGAGCCAGTACCCTCTCATTACGACATCACGGGCCGGCTGAGCGAAGGCACGCCCGGCACCGACCCCGTTTGCTGGAACAGTCCCACCTACGACAAGAGTCCACGCCACAAGGTGTATGCCGCACCCGAACTGCCATTGGCGCAGCAGTGGGTGCGCGAGAAGAAACACTTCGACGTGCTTGTAGACCGTGAGTATTTCTGCGGAAAAGTGGGGAAATACTATGCCAAGATCATCCGCCTGCGCGACGGCGTGATGAGCGAGACCGGCAAATACCGGTCGTATGAGCGGGCGCTCGAGGCGGGCATCCTGAAGGCTCTTCGCTCAATGTAGGAGACGCTCACACATACGTCTCCAGCATCTTTATCTTTCCTTCTACCCTGACTTCCTTTGTGGTGGCCGGCACGAGCACCGTCTCGCCGGCACGGAGCGATGTGGCGTTTCCCTCGTCGTCAATCAGAGTGGCGGCTCCCTTCACGCCGATGAGCACCACGAAACTGTCGAGTTCGGAATAGTCGAGCGTCATCGGCTCGTCGAGGTCGTAGACGGCCGTGGTGAAATACGGGCACGACACCACCTCCACGCCCTCGTTCTTCCGCTTCGTGTAGTGGGTGCGATAGTCGGGCATCACCCGATAGTCGATGCTCTCGGCTGCCTCGCTGGTGTGCAGCTCGCGGTAGTGCCCACTGTCATCCTTGCGCTTGAAGTCGTAGATGCGGTAGGTCACGTCGCTCGTCTGTTGTATCTCGGTCACGAAGCAGCCCTTTCCGATGGAGTGGATGCGGCCCGCGGGGATGAAGAACACGTCGCCCTCGCTCACCTCAAAACGGGCAAGGGCATCGCAGATGGAGCCATCCTCCACCATAACTTTATACTCCTCGGGGGTAATCTGGTTTTTCAGTCCGTCAAAAATCTGGGCACCCTCGTCCGACTCCAGCACATACCACATCTCGTTCTTGCCATGCTCCTTTCCCAGCCGGTGTGCCGTCTCCTCGTCGGGATGCACCTGTATCGACAGGTCGCGCCGGGCGTCGATGAACTTGATGAGCAGCGGAAACTCATTGCCGAAGCGGCGGTAGTTGTCGGCGCCCACCAGGCGCTCGCGCTCCTCGCTCACCAACTGGTTGAGCCGCTTGCCCTTATGCTCGCCCTCGCTCACCACGGTCTCATGGCCTGGCACGCCTGAGAGTTCCCAACTCTCGCCCACCTGGGTCTGCGAACTGCTGATTTGCTTGAAAGGAATGATTTTGTCTCCGCCCCAGATGGTGGACTTGAGTAAAGGTTCGAACTTCAACATCGGGTTTTCAAAAAATATTTAATTGTCTTTCCAATATGAGGGGGTGAACAAGATGAGCACGTTGAGAATCTCGAGACGGCCCATGAGCATCAGTCCCGAGCACAGCCACTTCATAGACCAGTGCATGTCGGCCCACGTCATGTCGGGTCCCAGCTCGTTGAGCGGCAGGCCCACGTTGTTCACACAACTGAGCGAGATGACGGCCGAGTTGGTGACATCGATGTCGATGGCCATCATCAGTCCGGTGGTGGCCATGCACACGATGATGTAGATGGCGAAGAAGGCCAGCAGGTTCTGCACCACCGACGAGGGCATGGCATGTCCGTCTACCTTCACCGGCAGCACGGCCCTGGGGTGCAGATACCTCACAAACTCGTTCCTGATCACCTTGAATATCATAAAGGCGCGTATGCTCTTGAATCCGCCACTCGTCGACCCCGCGCAGGCACCGATGAACATCAGCACCGCCAGTATCATCCACGTGATGTGCGGCCACGTGCCCACATGGTCGCAGAAGATGCCCGTGGTGGTCATGAACGACACCACCTGGAAGCAGGCGCTGCGGAAGGCGCGCTCCAACCCATAGCCGTTCTCGCTGACCAGCAGCAGGGCGATGACCGCCGTGCATGCCACCACCAGTGTGATGTAGAACCGCAGCTCGGAGTTCTTGAGAAAAGTCCTGAACTGCCGTTTGATGATGAGCAGATAGAGCATCGTGAAGTTGATGCCCGACACGAACTGGAACGCCAGTCCGATATACTCGATGGCCGGCGAGTGGAAATGGGCCAGGCTGTCGTTGTGGATGGAGAAGCCGCCGGTGGCGGTGGTGGTCATGCCGTAATTCACCGCGCTGAACCAGTCCATGCCCGCCAGGAAGTAGCTGATGATACATCCCAAAGTGAGCACCAAGTATACGCTCCATATCCACTTGGCGTTGGTGCTGAGCCTTGGGTGCATCTTCGAGCGGATGGGGCCGGTGGCCTCGGCCGAGAACACGCGCATGGAGCCGCTGCCCATCGAGGGCAGCACGGCGATGGTGAAGAACACGATTCCCAGTCCGCCTATCCACTGCGACAGCGACCGCCAGAAGAGCATGGCGTGGTGCGAGTTGAGCTGTTGCTCCACATCGTCGAGCACCGAGGCTCCGGTGGTGGTGAATCCCGACATGGTCTCGAAGAAGGCGTCGGTGGGATTGAGGATGATGCCACTGAACATATAGGGCAGCGCTCCGAAGATACTGAACGACAGCCAGGTGAGTGTCACCACGGCATAGGAGTCGCGCCGCGTCATCATCGTGGGCGCGTCGAAGCCCATTCTCAGCAGTCCCACTCCGGCGGCCAGGGTGATGGCCATCGAGATGATGAATGGGATGAGGTCACTGGTGCCATAGATGAGGGCTACCCCTAGGCTCAGCAGCATGAACCCTGCCTCGAGCAGGAGCAGCGAGCCAATGACCTTGCTTATGAGTTTCAGGTTGACCATCAGTTATTGAAAAATTTCTCGATATTCTTCATGTTCACGTCGTGGCAGATCACCACCACGGCATCGCCCGCCTCTATCTGCGTGCCACCCGAGACGAGCATTCCCTCCTTGCCGCGCACCAATCCGCCGATGGTCATGCCCTTGGGCAGTCCGAGCTCGTACACTTTCTTCCGTGTCACCTTCGACCCGTGCTGGGCGGTGAACTCGGCCACGTCGGCATTGGCCGACATGAGGAAGCGGATGTTCTGCACGTCGGCGTCGAGCATCATCTGGTAGATGTTTCCGGCCGCCAGCACCTTCTTGTTGATGATGGTTCCGATATCGAGGCTCTCGGCCATGCTGGCATAGTTGCTGTTCTCCACCATGGCGATGGTCTTCCTCACACCCAGTTTCTTGGCGGTGAGGCAGGCCAGGATATTGGCCTCGGCATTGCCCGTGAGGGCCACGAAGCCCTGCGTGTTGCGGATGTTCTCGTCGATGAGCAGGTTCAGGTCGCGGGCATCGCCGTTGATCACCATGGCCTTGGTGTCGTCGAGGGCCTCGTTGATGAGCTCGCACTGCCGCTCGTTGATCTCGATGATCTTGGTGCTCATGTACTCAGGCATCGAAAGCACGGCGCGTATGGCGGTCTTTCCGCCACCCATGATCATCACGTTCTTCACGTCGGCATAATGCTCCTTGCCCACGATTTTACGGATATAGGGTATATGGTTCTTGGTGGTCATGAAGAAGACGATGTCGTAGAGTTTCAGCTCGTCGTCGCCTCCGGGGATGATGGTATCGCCATTCCGCTTGATGGCCACCACATGGTAGGGGTCTTGCGGACCGCAGAGCTTGCGCAGGGGCTGGTTGAGTATCTCGCAGCTCTCGCGCAGCTTGATGCCCAGCATCACCAGCGACCCGTCGTGCACGTCCCACCGCTGGCGCACCCAGCTCATCTTCAGTCCGTTCACGATATCACGGGCGGCGAGCATCTCGGGATAAATGAGCTCGTCGATGCCCATGCGGTTGAAGAGCGCCTTGTTCTCGTTGGTCATGTATTCGGGCCGGTCGATCTGTGCCACCGTCTTCTGCGCGCCCATGGTCTTGGCCATCACGCAGCAGGTGGTGTTCACGTTCTCGTCGGGGGTGACGGCGATGAACAAGTTGGCCGTCGACACGCCCGCACTGCGCAACGTCTTGGGGTTGGTGGCCTCGCCCACCAGTGTCATCAGGTCGTAGTTGCTGCTGATGTCGCCCAGCTTGTCGGCATCCTCGTCGATAAGCACGATGTCCTGGTTGCTTCGTGAGAGCAGGCGTGCCAGGTGTGAACCGATGGCCGATGCCCCGGCGATGATGATTTTCATAGGCTAAGAATGGTTTTTTTGATGTTTTCCACGTCGATACCGGTGATTTGCTGCAACTCAGCCACCGTGCCGTGCTCCACAAACGCGTCGGGCAGTCCGAGCCGGCGGATGACGGGCTTCTTGTCGTGGTCGGCCATCCACTCGGCCACGGCCGACCCGAAGCCGCCCATAATGCAACCGTCCTCGATGGTCACGATGCGGTGGAACCGGGTGGCCACCTCGTCGAGGAGTTGCTCGTCAAGGGGTTTCACGAATCGCATGTCGTAGTGGGCCACCGACACCTTGGCACCCTCGGCCTCGAGCTCGTCGATGGCCTTCGCCACGTTGTTGCCCAACGGGCCGATGCTTAGCACCGCCACGTCGGTGCCCTCTCTGAGCCGCCGCCCCGTGCCCACGCCTATCTCCTTCATCGGGCATTGCCAGTCGGGGCACACGCCCTTGCCGCGCGGGTAGCGTATCACGAAGGTTCCCATGCCGGGCAGCTGCGCGGTGTACATCAGGTGGCGCAGCTCATGCTCGTCCATGGGCGAGGCGATGGTGAGGTTGGGGATGGGACGGAGGAAAGCCAGGTCGAAGGCGCCATGGTGGGTGGGCCCATCCTCGCCCACGAGTCCGGCGCGGTCGAGACAGAGCACCACAGGCAAGTTGAGGATGGCGGCATCGTGAATGATGTTGTCGTAGGCGCGCTGCGAGAAGGCGCTGTAGATATTGCAGAAGGGCTGCAGCCCGTCCTTGGCCATTCCGGCCGAGAAGGTGACGGCATGTCCCTCGGCGATGCCCACGTCGAAGGTGCGGTCGGGCATGGCTTTCATCATGATGTTGAGCGAGCAGCCCGACGGCATGGCGGGTGTCACGCCCACGATGCGTTTGTTGCGCTTGGCCAGTTCGAGGAGGGTGTTTCCGAAGACATCCTGGAACTTGGGTGGTTGTCCGGCAGTGTCGCTCACGATACGCTCGCCGGTGTCGACGTCGAACTTGCCCGGAGCGTGCCAGATGGTGGCGGCTTTCTCGGCGGGCTTGTAACCCTTGCCCTTCACGGTGTGCAGGTGGAGCATCTTCGGCCCCCTCATCTTCTTCAGCTGGCGCAGGATGCGCACCAGGCTGAGCACGTCGTGCCCATCATAAGGTCCGAAATAGCGGATGTTCATTCCCTCGAACACGTTCTGCTGGTGACTGATGGCCGACTTCAGCGCGTTGTTCAGGCGGATGAGGCCTTTACGGCGGTCGTCGTTGAGCATGCCTTTCGACCGCAGCCATTTCGACACGCGGTAGCGCACGTTGTTGTAGGTCTCGTTGGTGCTCAGGCCCAGCAAGTATTGTTTCATGCCGCCCACTGAGCGGTCGATGCTCATGTCGTTGTCGTTGAGCACGATGAGCATGTCGTTGGGTTTCGACGAGACGTTGTTGAGTCCCTCGAAAGCCAGTCCGCCGCTCATCGCTCCGTCGCCGATTACGGCCACCACGCTGCGCTTCTGCTTGGTGAGCTTGGCGGCCACGGCCATGCCTACGGCAGCCGAGATAGAGTTGGAGGCGTGACCGCAGGTGAAGGTGTCGTACTCGCTCTCCATCGGCGAGGGGAAGGGGCGTATGCCATGGAGCTTGCGGTTGGTGCAGAACTGCTCGCGCCTGCCGGTAAGTATCTTGTGCCCGTAGGCCTGGTGCCCCACGTCCCATACGATGCGGTCCTCGGGAGTGTTGAAGACATAATGCAGTGCCACGGTGAGTTCCACCACGCCGAGGCTTGAGGCCAGGTGTCCGGGATTCACCGAGAGTTCGTCGATGATGTCGCTCCTGAGCTCATCGCAGAGCGTGGGCAGTTCTTCCAGACTGAGCTTCCGCAAGTCATTGGGTGTCTGTATCTTATTGAGTATGCTATATGTGTCGTTTCCCATTTCACATGTCAATTCGCTCCGCCAAGAATCAATTTGGCAGAGTTGCGTTTCGTTATATTAGGCAAAATTAGGAAAAATGGAATAATCCACAAAATATTTCTCCCTAAATTTGCGTCCACGACCTATCCCACAAGAATGCCATATGGGTGGTCGCTGCGCTCAAAATCAAAAAAACTGATTCAAAATCTATAAAAATCGAATTAAATCATGAAAGGAGAATATTGAAAGATTTTCTATAAGATTTTGTTGGATTTTGAGCGTAGCGACTCATCGCATAAGAAGAAGAGGACACCATGGACTAATCCTGAGAATCATGCTCGCGCTGAAGCACGAGGTCGGGCAACATAACGGCATATTCTGGAGAGCCTTTGGATGAATCTGCTGGTTTCCATGCCACGACAAACCTCACCTTTGCCGATTTCACCTGATAGCCCTTACTCAACCAATCGGTTATTGCATCCCTCATGCTCGCCGAAATTTTGGCTACGGCCACAGTGGATGAAGGAGTGAAGAACATCTCATCCCTATACGTAAGTATATCGCCACTGTTCAAGGCAAGCACCTCGCGCTTACGATTCATAAAGAAGTCGAGATAGAGGTCCTTATGCGATAGTTGCAACATGATTTCATCAGGCAGCGAATAATGATTCTGGTCGATTGAATTACGGTCTGCTGGCAAGCGGTCAAAAAAGTTGCCACTGGTATGTATGAACAAACGATTCTTCGCCCGGGTGATTCCCACATAAAAGCGACGCATCAAACTATCATCTCTCTGATAGCTGTCAGAGATGAGCATAAAGACATCGTCGAATTCACGGCCTTTGGCCTTATGTATTGTCGAAACAATGACATCTGCACCCGATGTGTCACAAAAATCCTCGACCGAAGACTCAAAAACGAAGTCCCAAAAATCACCACTATATTTCATGGGATTGAGCTGCTCAAACTGTTTCACACAGTTTTTCACATACACGATGCTGTCACTTGTTTTGTACTTGGCAAAAGACGCATTCTTTGCCTCTTCCCAAAGTTCATCGGAAATGAGAGGAGATGTAGCCTTTTTTTCCAAATATCTCAAAAGGTACCTCATCTCCGCCAGGTTGCAGAAACGGAAACCGTCGAGCGACTGCACCAACTTGCTGTTTACACCATGCCTCCTTAGTAAGGCAACGAGAATCACAGCTTCCTCATTGGTCTGAGTGAGCACACCCACCGACCCCCTACCCTGGCACTTCACCAAATTGTCTACCAAGGGCTGGTACATCACATTCGACAAATGCCGTGTCACCTCCACATATCCCTCCTCTTGCCTGACAGCATGAATTGGCGTGCTCTTCAATCGCCTGCCCAAGTACCGAGTGAATGCATTGGCGAAATCCACCACATGCCGTGAGCTACGGAAGTTGTCGGTCATTTCGTAGAACTTTCCTTTTTCATCCTTCGTCAGCTCAAACATCAACCATGAGTTGGCACCGCGAAAATCAAAAATATTTTGGTCGTCATCACCCACAGCCACCACACGCAAGTCTTTATTATGCGATGTCAGTGCTCTTACCAAAGCGAACTCTCCGTCGCTCATGTCCTGAGCCTCGTCTATCACCAATACGGTCTTTCCAATTCGATTAGGCTCCACCTCGCCTTGCTCAATCATCGTGGCTGCTCTTGGCACAACATCATTTGCATCCTCCAGATTGCCTACTCTCCCCAACAAGTCAAAACAGTAGGAGTGGAATGTCTTGATCTCAACATAATTCACCGCATTTCCTATCAGCTCCCTCAATCGAAGTGTGAACTCCGATGCAGCCGACCTGGAGAAAGTGAGCATCAACAACTGTTCTTTCTTCACATCTTCCTGCAACAGAAGCGATGCCAGTTTGTGAACAAGGACAAGTGTCTTGCCACTTCCTGGGCAAGCAGCCACTACTATGCGGTTGGAGTCCTTGTCGGTAATGATCTCCAGTTGCCGGGGAGACAATTTGCCAAACAATTGCTCGTATTTCTTTGGGGTGAGATTACGGTTGATCTCACGTGCTTTCTCGCCCTTGAAATATTTGGCGATGAATTTCTTGAAATCCATCTGGAAATAATCGCCCACATACTGCAATGCCGCATCATAATCCCTCACCATCAAGTTGGCATACTCGCCCACGATATGCACTTGTTGCATCTTGTGTTTATAGAACTCGTCGAGCATGCGGTAGTCATCCTTGATGAACCTTGGGTTATCCTTGAGTCTTCTGATATCCATCGCATTATACAACACGAGGAAGCCACCTTCCAACCTGAGGGCACCAATCTTGGAAAGATAGAGCAAAGCCTCTTCCACCTCCTCCAATTGCACATCCTCAAAATTGTCGAAAAGGGTCTTATTTTGCTTTTTCCAAGCGTTGAGCAAAGCCACCACAGAGAATTTCACCATATTGGCGGGCTCGTTCTCCCGGGTTTGCTCTCCTTGTTGTCTATAAAGCCATTCCAAAACAAAAGCACTTATTATGAATCTTTTCTCCATACGAGCCATTGTCGATACCCTATCCGTCTGTAATCCAATCTCCATATTGTGCGAGGCATCCTCCTTCTTGCGGATATACCCTTTCACCGTAAGAAAATAAATCAACGTGAAGATGTCTTTCTCTTTCGACGTCGTAATATTGGCCCGCAAGGCATTCTCGTTCAATTGTTTCGAAGAAATCCGTAGCGTACCATCCGGGACAAGTGATAGGATATAGCGTTCGAGTTTGGAAAAACGGCCCAGGAGCATACGCGACTTACGCTCCGTATCGCCATCCATCAGGAATGCCGTAATATCTTTGGAGTCGGCAAGTATTCCCTCCTGGCGCATTCGTTCCACGACCGACACCACCTCTCCTTTCGTCATCCCCAGGATATCGGCTAAATAGTCTACCCGTGACTCTGCCTCGGCATCTCTATTCTTGTAAGTGTATTTTTGTGAAATCAGCGACTTGATGACTCGCACGGCCTTCTCCACATCCTTGCTGTCAAACAAAGCTGATGCAGTGATTCGCTTTCTGGCCTCCTCCACATTCCTCACGGTGATACCTGTGGCATACACATGCGGAACGTTGCTGTTCCTCTCCAAATAGCCACCTTGCTCCAAAGCGGCCAAGGCAGTGCGCACACGAGTCTCCACATCGTTCATCATACTATCCCATCCTGCCTGACGGGCTATCTCCAATGCCGAGCAACATAATCGCTTGCGCTGTTTGGTCAGTGCTTTCACCGCCATCCATACCTGATGGATTTCACTGAGACTCAGTTTTGTCTGATTGAGCAAGATGAAATGCTTGTCTAGGTCACCCTCACCAAAGAGCACATAGCAACTTGCATCAAGACGAGGATCCCGGCCTGCCCTGCCTGCTTCCTGAACATAATTCTCAAGAGAGTCGGAGATATCGTAATGCACCACCAATCCTACATCTTTCTTGTCTACCCCCATGCCGAAAGCCGAGGTAGCCACAATAATGCGCACCTCATCGTTCATGAAAGCATCTTGATTGGCAATTTTCTCGTCCGGGTCCATCTTGCCATTGAAAGGAAGGGCCTTATATCCGTCACGTGTCAGCTTGCTTGCCAATTCACGTGTCCGACGTGTGCGGGAAACATAGACAATCGTCGGACAATCCATGGCAGAGACAAGAGCCCTAAGCCTGGTGTATTTGTCCTCATCCGACTCGGTATGCAATACATGATAACGCAAATTGGTTCGAGATGCTGCCGATGCGAAAAGCTGCAACTCCAAACCGAGCGTAGTCTTGAAGTAGTCGCATATGTCTTGAATCACTTTCTGCTTGGCCGTAGCGGTGAAGCACGACACGGGGATGGAACGATCTAACTGCTTCTTCTCTTGGTACTTACGGATAAACTTGCCAATATAGAAATAATCTACTCTGAAATCATGTCCCCAAGAGGAGAAGCAATGGGCCTCATCAATTACGAACCTGACAACATGCCGTGACAACAATATACGCTCGATGGTCTTCGAGCGAAGCATCTCGGGAGCGATATACAACAAGGAAGCCTCACCACTTTTCACCCTTTCTATTGCAAGTGCTCTCGAGATAGGGTCAAGCAATCCGTTGATGGTCACGGCATCGGCTATACCTCTGTCCGACAGGTTGTCTACCTGGTCTTTCATCAGCGATTGGAGTGGCGAGATAACCACCGTGAGACCATGTACAGATTGCCCTTCCATCAGTGCAGGCAACTGAAAAGTCAGCGATTTGCCACCTCCTGTTGGAAAAATCGCGAGCAAGGATTCCTGGTCGACTGCCGACCTCACTGCCATCTCTTGCAAATTCTCACCCTCGAATTTTCTGAACTCATCATAGCCGAAGAACTTCTTCAACGCCCGATGAACATCCAACATTCCGTTACAATAAGGGCAACCTTCACTACAAGGTGTATGGCGCAACAAGTCGATTACATATTCTACTTTCGGATATCTGCACGATACCCACCCCGGGGTTACCGAACGATGGTCGGTGGTATCGACCAACACCAGAGCATATGCCAGTTCGCAGGGGTATTGGCTGATTAACATTTCGAGGTCTGCGTGTAGGCATATTCTCCCGTCAAAATACGACCTAATGAGTTCCTTCAAATGGCTGTCATCACTCTCTGCGCCTACCATCCTCAGAAAACCAGCAAACTCAGGCATATCCTTCAATAGCGAGGTCAATATTGAGCGTTTGGTTTCAGGAAGAGTTTCCCAGCAGGTAATTTCATCGTAAAGGAGGTCTCTCGCCTTCTCACAGTCGATGACAGGATTATTCATCTGGTCGCTCATCAACTTGTCGTCTTTCACAAGGCGATGATAAGGGCGCTCGGGGAACAGCAAAGGCGACATGTAAAGGGTGTCGACGAGAGAAAAGTCGGGCTGGCTGTTGCCAAACAGGTATTTCGCGTCGTGATGGATGATATTATGTCCGCAGACATAATCTATGCCATCAAGGAAGTGAAGAAGGTCTTTCTTGGAATTGTGGTGGAAGACGGCCGCATCAAAGCGAAGAGCACCAATATCATAAACAGCATTGTTGCTCCCAACTTCCACATCCACAACTGCATAATGCAGGTTTTTGAAAGAATCTTCCTCAATCATCCTTATTGTTTCAGTTCCTGGATTATTGAGACAGTCCCCACAATCCAGTTTTATATCTCAGAATCTTCAGAACATTCCGTTGTCATATTAATTTCAGAATTCTCAGAACATTCCGTAGTTCATATTAATCTCAGAATTCTCAGAACATTCCGTAGTTCATTTATCTCAGAATCATCAGAACATTCCGTAGTCATATTAATCTCAGAATTCTCAGAACATTCCGTAGTTCATTTATCTCAGAATTCTCAGAACATTCCGTAGTTCATTTATCTCAGAATCATCAGCGTCTCTCGCCGTACTTCTGTGCCATTCGGCGGTAGAAAACGCGCTGGGCCTCTGGACTGGCGGGAGCGACAGCCTTGAGCCGCTCTTGCAGGGCCTGAATCTCACGGGTGAGCGGATGGCCTTGTGCAGTGCGGATGGCGATGCACTGCTGCAGTTCGTAAGCGGCACGCGAGGGGTCGCGGTCTGCGAGCAACTGGGCCAGTCGCAGATGGTAGCCGACGCGGAACTGGGGCTGACGCTGATTGGTGATGGCCTGACAAAGCAATGCCGCCTTCTGGGCGGGGTCGTCGATGAGGGCCGACAGTTCGGCATAGAGCCAGCTGTCATGGTACTTGCCGAGCAGTTGGCGGTAGATGGCCACAGCCTTCTCGCGCTCGCCCATGATACCATAGATGAAGGCCATGAAGCGCTGGTTGTTCTTGTTGCGTGGCTGACGGCGAATGGCCTCGGTGAGCAGCGGCATTACCATAAGCGCATTGTCGGTGGTGGGCTGGCGGCGCACCTCCTTGAACGACTGGGTGAGCAACCGCTGGGCCATGGAGGGCAGCGGGAACTGGCGTTTGTCTTGCGGTTCCCCTTCCTTGGGCGTGGGCATGATGCTGCGCCAGTCGGCCTCGATGAGGTTCTCCACACCCATTTTGCCCACGAACTTCAGCGTGCTGAATCCGGGTGCCTCCTGACCGAGCCGCAGGGCGTGGCCCATGATGGCATCGTGGGCGCGCCCGTCCTTATCGTCGATGTTGGGCAGCACACGCAGCAAAGCCTCGAAGATGCTCATTGCCTCGGCCGTGCGCTTCTCTTTCAGCCGCTTTTTCAAGATGTCGCTGGCCGTCCAGAACATGGCCAGCGTGGTGTATTTGCCCTTGTGCGAGGCATACATGGGGCGTATGGCCTCGTAAGCCTCCTCCACACGTCCCTGCTTGCGCAACTCAAAGATTTCCTTGACAGTCATTTGAAGGTTTTTTGAAGATAAGGATATAGATGCTATAGTCGCTATAGTCACTATAGATGCTATAGTCGCTATAGATGCTATAGTTGATAGCCTTGGTAATGTCTGAACTTCTGCAAATATTGTGCTCCTTGAAATAATCAGTATTTGAAGACGAAGTCTTGCAGGCGGCAGAGCGACTTCTCCTTGGTGGCCGACGAGAAGGTGAAATAGAGGGCATGCTTGCCAGTGAGCTGACCCAATTCGGGCAGCGCCACGGAGAGTTCGGTCGGCGTGCCAGGCATGTCGGCCTTCAGTTCGATGGTTCCAAGGAGTTTTCCGCCACGCGATGCCCATGGGCTGTCGGCCATCACCTGGATGGTGCCGTCCACGCCCTCGGGAACGAGTCTCAGGAGCAGCTGCACATTGTCCTTGCCGTTGGTGGACGTGAAGTTGAAATACTTGTATCCCACTATCGAACCATCGGTGTTGTTCACCACCTCGTTGGTGTTGTTACGCAGGTCGTAGGGAGCCTCCATCTTGTCGTCGGTGCCATACGAGGAAGCGATATACGAACCAGAGAAGACATTGTTGGGCCACTCGTGCACAGCCACCTTCGGACCCGTATACCAACAGGCGATACCTGCCGAATGGCGTTCCAGCGGGTCGAGACCATCGAGCGAGAAGCCTTCGGAGTTGTACTCACCTTCGGAGATGGAGACCTTGCCACCTTCGCCCTCCTCTACCGTCACCTCGATGGGAGCCACCATGGCCTGGCGAGCGAACTCGTTGAGTCCCGACTGGCGGTGATAGAACACAAACCACTGTCCGTTGACCTCGCAGATGCTGCCGTGGGTGTTGCCCGATACGGTGGCCGAGGCGATGGTGTCGCCCTGCTCGTTCACCTCACGTCCACGTCCATCGATTATCGTGCCGCCATAGGTCCATGGTCCCAGCGGATGGTCGCTATAGGCATAGGCCAGGGTGTAGTTGGTGTCGGGCAGTCCAAACTCGCCATTCTCCGTCCAGCGGCTGTAGATGAAAACGTACTTGTCCTTTATCTTGCGGATGGACGATGCCTCGAAGAAGCGGAAGATGCCCGGCTGGTTTTTCCCCGACACCATGTCCTCCACCACCTTGGTGCCTGGCTTTACCGTGGCCATCGTGGCAGGGTCGAGTTCGGCGCCGTTCGAGCGTTCGAAGCCCCAGTAGCCATAAACGCGTCCGTCGTCGTCGACAAACACGGCGGGGTCGAAGGCCAGTACGCCATCGTTCTTGTTGGGGTCGTCGGCACTCCAGTTGCACACCTCGAACGGACCGTCGGGACGGTTGCTCTTCGCCACCAGTCCGTTGCGCCCACCCGCCTGGTCGTTGGGATACAGGTAGTAGGTCTTCTCACCATTCGGGCCAGTGACCAGTGCCACATCGGGAGCGAAGAGCACGTCGGCCAGCCCTGCCGAGTCGAGGAGCTCGCCTTTGGCGTTCTTGTCTACCTTGAGTATCTCGCCATCATAGCGCCAGTGGTTCAGGTCATCGACGGGAGCCGACCACACCACAAGCTCTCGCCCACAGTAGTCGGTAATGCGCGAGTCGTGCGACCCATAGATATATACCCGCTGTTTTCCGGGCTGGTCGGGGTCGTCAAACACATATGGTTCTCCGTCGGGGATATGCTCCCACATCGGAAGATAGGGATTGCCCACGGTGGTGAGCACATTCTTCGTGTTCTCGGCCTGCGGCGAGCAGGCGGCCATCGAGATACAGCAGGCGGCTGCGACGGCCATCTTCAGGTGATTGGTTTTCATATTGTAATGGATTGATTGCTTAAAAACTCATTCGAATTCGATGATGGCGCCAACTTCGCTGCCGATGGAGAGCACCACGACGACACCATTCCCCATGTCGTACATCTTGGGGGTGAGCACATCGCCCAGTTTGGCCGGCTTGCGGTATTCCACCCTCATTCCTCTTACCACGAAGTCGGCAGGCAACAGTTCCATGGCCTGGCGCACATAGCAGGCATTGTTCATGTGCTTGTTATAGTCGATGTCGGCCCTCATCACTTGGGTAGGAGGCATGAGCGTGCCCCCCTCCTTGAGCGGGATGATGCGCCGGTCTTTGTAAGTCATCTCCAACTGCTCCTCGAGGCACATCGAGGCGATGGTGGCCTCATCGACGCGGCTTAGCTTCCCGGTTGCCTTGTCCACGAAAGCACCCATGCTCCAGGTGCGGTAGCACGGTTGGCCGTTTGCATCGTAAATGAAAGTGTTGCGGAAGCCAAACATAGGCTTCATGCCATACACCGAGGTAGTGACGGTGAGTTGCTCCTTGTACTGGGGCACCCTGACGACCTCTACCTGTCGTGAGGCCAGCAACTGCGCCATATTATGCGTGGAGAAGTATTCTTTCACCACGGGTTCGCTGTCTATCCACATTTCCGAGCAGTCTTGCATCATCTGTAGGGCAGAGAAAAGCTTGAGCCGCCCCTCACTGTCGCAAGTGCTCGTCGTTACCTTGTAATTAAGACTGTACATTTTAGTGTTGTTGTGTTTTTTGCAAAGATAGTGCAAGGTGAGTGAAATGCAAAATAAAAAAACATTTTTTTATTTTCATTGCCGAACCGACGCCTATCTTCGCGACGAAGTCGCAAAGTAGTGCAAACCGAGTGGAAAGCAAAAGAAATCGAAGATTATTTTGCTTTTCCGCTTCATAGAAAGGATGCACCATGCCGACCATGGGAAAAATAAAAAATCACGAAAGAAAGCGAAAACATCCACCCATTTTTTGCGGATGAGGAAAAAATGACTAAATTCGCAGAAAAGTTTTGATTATGGCACTTGATATCTTACGCGACCGCATCCTCCGCGACGGCAAATGCCTCAAGGGCGGCATACTGAAAGTAGACATGTTCGTCAACCATCTCATCGACCCAATGCTCATGCAGCAGATAGCCGTAGAGTTCATGCGCCGCTTTTCCGACCTCAAGGTGAACAAGGTGCTCACCATCGAGGCATCGGGCATAGCCCCCGCCCTGATGCTGGGTTACCTGATGAACTTGCCCGTGGTATATGCCAAGAAGAAGGCCGCCTCGACCACCAGCGACGCCTATGTCACCACAGTGAAGTCGTTCACCAAGCAGCGTGAGTACAACATCGTCATCAGCAAGGAATACCTGACGGCCGACGACCACGTGCTCTTCATCGACGACTTCCTGGCCTATGGCAATGCTGGTAAAGGCATCATCGACCTGTGCCAGCAGGCTGGCGCCACCATCGAGGGCATGGGATTTATCATCGAGAAAGAGTTCCAGCACGGGCGCGAGGTGCTCCAGGCAGAGGGCATCAGCCGTATCGAGTCGATGGCCATCGTTGAGTCGCTCGACAACTGCCAGATCAAGCTGAAAGATTAAACACTACACACCACATAAAAAAACAAACCATGCGTCGACTATTCATTATCTGCACATTACTGGCCACCATCGGCATGGCATATGCCCAGGACAACCAGGAACTCAAGGCCATGCAAGCAAAAGGCCTGCCCACCAACGCCATCCCCGCCAAGTACTTTTTCAAGCACCAATTCGAACCCGCCGAGGCATTGCGCCAATTCGGAGTGGGCAGCCTTGACGAGAGCTCTATCGTAGTGCCCGATGCCAAGGGACTGGGGGGCGAGGCAACCATTTTCTTCTTCGCCGTACCCCAACCCATGAAGGCCGACCAGGATTTCGGCTACGTAGACCTCTGGATCTTCGACGACGCCAGCCAGCGCGCCCGTCGCATCTTCCACCAAGCCCCCAACAACTATGGTGAGCACATGGTGCTCGACATCCACATGATGGGCGACGTGAACGTGCGCGACTCTGTGTATACCGACAAGAAGACCAGCCAGCGCATCACCCGCCACTTGCGCACCGGGTATCCAGTGGCCGCACTGCAAGTGCAACTCTACAACGGCAACGGACATGGCATCATCTCCACCCTGCTTGTAGACGGACGCACGGGGAAAACCCGGCTGCTGGAACACCAAACACCCGTGAAAGTGCTCTACCCCCTCACCAACATGCTCATGCTGGCCGAATGGAACATGGCCCAAAGCTATCTCATCACCACCGGTTCGGCGGTTCATTCCGAAGACCCATATGAGCCAACGGAGGAGTTCGACATCTTCAGCCACAAGGAACTCACCCCAACCCTATACATCTACACACCGAAAGGCCAACTCGTAAAATCCATCGAACTCCCCACCGATTGTATCGACATGGTGAGGTAACCTCAAATACAATGTCATGAACCTCAATCTCACATCCACCATCAAAGTGCCCGAACACCGGCTGCGCCGCGAAATTGTGGCCCTCTGCCGACAGACGGGGAAACCCGTTCTGAAACTCTCTACCAAGGACTACATCGACCACTTCATGGGCCACTGGATAGAGGAATACGGCTCTGCCGGACTGGTGAACATCGCCGTCTTCAACGAGCTGCAGCACACCATCACCGGATGGCCGGGCGGCAAGCCCGATGCCGACGACACCTACCGCCCCGAACGGGCCAACCCCTACCCCAAGCGCGTGGTGGTGTTCTCGCCCCATCCCGACGACGACGTCATCTCGATGGGCGGCACGATACGCCGGCTCATGCAGCAAGGGCACGACGTGCACATTGCCTATGAGACGAGCGGCAACATCGCCGTGAACGACGAGGAGGTGTCGCGGTTCATGCACTTCGT